>JALSRG010000086.1 GCA_026984915.1 Marinosulfonomonas sp.
AAAATCTGCCAAACCAGTGGTGCAGGATTTATAGGTCTACGCCCTAGCGTGTGTCGTGTTGCGCGTGATGCAATCAGTCTCAGCAGTTTCTCCAAATTACCACAAAGCTTCAGGCCTTTGGCTTTCTGCGAAACAATTCTTCTATTTCCCGGTTACCCATGATGCCCTTGGGCAAAAATGCCATGACCCCGACAATGACCACCCCTAGCAGCAGGCCAGAGAGGCCCAGCATTTCCGGCAGTTTCACCCCGACAAGCGTAGGCCCGGTTTCCAGCCAGCGCACGACCTCAAGCCCGATGGTGATCAACAGGGTTCCGAATACCGCACCGGTTACGCTGCGCAACCCGCCAAGGATCAGCATGGCGATGGTCAGGAACACATAGTTGAAATAAAAGGGCCGCGCCGAAATTGTGCCAAGGAAAAACGCATAGGCAATGCCGGCGGTGGCAAAGAACAGCGTGCTGATGATCCAGCCGATCAGCCGCGTGCGGTAGATGTCGATGCCCATGGCGCGCGCGCCGACCTCGTCATCGGCGCAGGCGCGTAATTGCAGCCCGAAACTGCTTTCACGGAAAAGACGCGCCAGAAAGATCGCCAAAATGACCAATGCTGTGATCCAGCTTAGGTCAAATATTTTCGGGATGCCAAAAAACGCCTGATTGCCTTTGAAAATATCGGTGCGGTGCAGAAAGATCGAATGCACGATCACCAGTATCGCAATGCTGACAATGGTCACCCCGACCCCGGTCAGACGCGCCATGATCAATCCGGTCAGCAGCCCCAGCACGCCAGTGATCCCAAAGGCAATCAGGGCCGATACAATCGGCGAGAGTTCAAATGCGTTCAGCCCCCAAGGCGCATCCGGCAGGGCGATGGCCTTCATCGCAACAGGGGTGACAGAAATCGCAGCGGCATAGGCGGCAATGCCCATGAAAGCAGCGTGGGAAAAGCCGGTCAGGTTGGAATTGCCGGTAAAGACCTGCAAGCCGACAACCACCAGAATATTAACGAAGGTCGCATAAAGGATTCGCGCCTGATAGGTTTCTCCCCACAGCGAATAGGCCCCGACAATCAGCAGGATCAGCAGGCTGAGCATGGCGCTGCCCAGCAGCCCCTGGCGTTGGCCGGCGTTCAGACGGAATTTCATCAGACCTTGTCCCCTTTTTCCTGCGCCGGCGACAGGATGCCGTCGGGCCGCCAGATCAGCACCAGCGCCACCAGCGTAAACACCACCGCCTGCGCTAGGCCGCCATATTCCTGCGGCAATAGTACCAGCACCGCAACTTCGGTGATCCCCAGCAAAAAGCCCCCCAGCACCGCGCCGGGCAAGCTGCCAAATCCGCCGATCACGCAGGCAACAAAGGCGGTCAGCACCGGATTGAACCCCATATGCGGATCAACACTGCCGCGCCGCGCCATGATGAAAATCGCCGCCAGCCCCGCCAGCAGGCCAGAAATGGCAAAGGCGCCGGCGATCACCCGATTGGCACGGACACCGCATAGGCGGACCATTTCAAAATCCAGCGCCGCCGCGCGCATCGCCATGCCCAGCGTGGTCTTGCGCAGAAATGTCAGCAAAAGCCCGATGGCCACGACGGTTGTTATCGCTTCGTATATTTGCAGCGAGGAAATGCGGATCGCGCCGATGGTCAGAGTCTGGTCCAGAAAAATGAACTGCGTCGCCGGAATGGGCCGTGGCGAGCCGAGTAGCAAAAACAGGTTTTGCAGGATGATACTGACCCCGAAAGCCGTGAGCAGCCCTGTGGTCAGATCGGCCCCGCGAATCGTGCGAAAAGCAACCCGTTCCAGCGTGAGCGAGGCCAACACCGTGGCCACCAGCACACCAATCATCAGGAACCACGGATTGCCGGTCAGCACGGTCGAAATCATCACCATCGAATAGCCACCAAAGGCAATCACTTCACCATGGGCGAAATTGACCAGCCCCATGATGGAAAACACAATCGCCAGCCCCAGCGCGATCAGCGCATATTCCGCGCCAAAGCTTAGCGCGTTCAGAGCCTGTTGAATGACATAATCCATTACTGCTGCACTCCTGTCAGTTCATTGATCAACACCGCCCCGTCGCCAAATTCCGCCACATCCCCGTGGCGTGATACCAGCCCGTTATTCAACACATAAACGTAGTCGGAAACCTCGAGCGCGGCGCCGGCATTTTGTTCGACCAGCAAGATCGTTGTGCCCGCGGCCTTCAATTCCTTGATGATCCGGAAAATCCGCGCGGTGATCTGCGGGGCCAGCCCCAGCGAAGGCTCGTCCAGCAACAGGATGCGCGGTTTCGACAGCAAGGCGCGCACAATCGCCAGCATTTGTTGTTCGCCACCCGAAAGCGTGCCCGCCGGTTGCTCGCGCCGTTCGCCCAGAACCGGAAACTGGCTGAACCATTCCTCGATTTCATCCGTCAGCGACGCCTTGTCGCGCCGCGTGGCGCCGCCCATGATCAGGTTGTCACGCACCGAAAGCGTGGCAAACACCCGCCGTCCCTCGGGGGAAATGGCAATACCGCGCTTGCAGCGTTCCTCGATCGGAAGGCGACCAATATCTTCGTCCTGTAACCGTATACTGCCGGTGGCGCGCACCGTGCCGGTAATGGCGGAAAGGGTCGAGGTCTTGCCCGCCCCGTTGGGGCCAAGCAAGGTCACACACTGCCCTTCGCGCACGGAAATATCGATCCCGTGGACGGCCTCGATCGGGCCGTGAAAAACTTTGAGTGATTTGATTTGCAGCATGCGGGAACCCTGTTGAATGTGACCATCCCGAAGCGCGCTCCGGGATGGTCTTGTCGTTGTCTTACGGCCAGGAAGGAACGTTTTCCGGCACATCCAGGCTCAGCAGAACCCGCTCGCCGTCCTTGAAGCCGATCACCGGAATTTGCCGCAGGGCATAGCTGCCGGTAGTCTTGTATGAAATGCTTTCGACCGACATGACCGGAATGCTGTCTGCATTGCGGATCGCCTCGCGAATGGCAAAGGGATCGGTCGAGCCACTGGCCTCGACCCCGTAGGCGATGGTCTTGATCACATCTGCACCCAGCGACGGGAACAACCCGTTCACTTCCATACCCATCGCGGCACATTCTTTCTGGAACTGATCAATGCGGCTGCCCGGAATGGCCGGAGCAAGTGAACCAAAGAACACCTTGTTCAACAGCGTCGGGTCGTCCTTGGCCAGCGCATCCAGTGACGGATCGTCAAACCCGTCCGAGCCAACCACCCAGGCATCCAGCCCTGCAGAACGCATCTGGCGGATCAAGACGCCGATATCGGGCATGCCCCAGGAAATATAGACCGCATCCGGTGCCGGATCGAGCGCCTTCAGCTCGGCGATCTGCGGGCTCCAGTCGGTGGTGCCGCCGGCGTAGTTCAACGTCGTCTGCAAGGTGCCGCCATTGGCGACAATCACATCGGCAAACCATTCCGGCGTGCGCGCCGACCAGGAACCGCCCTCGTCGGTTTTGAAAATTGCCACGTTTTTGACCCCTTGCGACAGGGCGTAATTGGCCGCTGCCGTTGCCGTATACGGATCGGGGGCAACATTGGACAGAAAGTTATCAACCACACCGGTTTGCATTTCAACCTGGGTGCTTTGCGCCTGAATGATGGTGACCCCTTGCGGAGCAACAAGCTGGGCAACCGGAATCAGCGTATCCGAAAAGGCAATGGTACCCATGGCGACAATACCCTGGCCAAGGAATTTCTCGGACAGGGAAATTGCGGTCTGGGTGTCCGAACCGGCATCCTGCACCAGCAATTCGAATTTCATGCCGTTGACGCCGCCGTCGCGGTTGATCATCTCGGCCATGCAGCGCGCGCCGTCCACTTCGGTATATGGTGCGAAATCGCCGGTCAGCGGCACCGGAAAACCGACCTTGATGGTTTCTTCGGCGCTGGCAGCTGCGCCCATGATCCCGAGGCTTGCCGTGGTCGACAGCAGCAGGGTTTGAATGGTTCTGCTAAGTTTCATCTGTTTTTCTCCCTTTCATATTGGTTTCAATGCCCAAGATAGGCGTCGATGACCTCTTGGTTTGCAGTAATTTCAGCGGGAGTTCCCGAGGCCAGCAGCCCTCCCATATTCATGACGGTCAACCTGTCACAGGCTGTCATGATGAATTTCAGATCATGTTCGATCAGCACGATAGCGCAGGGGTGGCGTTCCCGCAGCCACATCAGGTTATGAAACAGATCGTCGGTTTCTTCGGGGTTCATCCCCGCCGCCGGTTCGTCCAGCATCAAGACTTTCGGGCGCAGGGCCAAAGCGCGGACGATCTCCAGCCGGCGCATCTGCCCATAGGGCAGGCTGTCAGGGGTTTGCGCCATGGTGTCGCGCAGGCCAAAACGGTCGATCGCGTCATTGACCAGATCATCCCCGTCCTTTTGCACGCCCCTCGAGTGGATCTTGCCGATGTCTATATTCTGCCGCACCGTCAGGTTCTTGAACAGGCGCAGGTTCTGAAAAGTACGCGCCACGCCAAGACGGGCACGCTTTTCCGCTGGCAAAGTGTGGATCGCCACGCCGTCCACCTCGATCTCGCCACTGCTAAGCACCAGCAGGCCGGAAATCAGGTTGATCATCGTGGTTTTACCTGCCCCGTTCGGGCCGATCAGCCCATGGATTTCGTCGGTGCCCACGTCAAAGCTGACATTGTCAACCGCCTGCACGCCGCCAAAGTTCTTCGAGACATTCCTGACCTGAAGCATATCAGTATACATCCTTGTATTTCTGACATTTTTCCAGATCGTTCATGCCTTCCAACTGGGCCATTTCGCCCAGCTTGTGAGCCTTGTAGAGATCAACAAACCCGTCCCCGAACCAGCTGCGCACAGCTTTTGAATCGGCAAAACGCACCAGCGCCTCGGGCAGACTTTCCGGCAGACGCTTGATACCCTTTTCGGCCAGCGCGGCGGGGTCGAGCATGGCCAGATCTTCTTCGGTGGGTGCCGGTGGCTCGATCTTGTCTTTCACCCCCTGGGTTCCGGCAAACATAATCGCGGCAAAGGCCAGATAAGGGCTGGCGGCGCTGTCGACCGCGCGCACCTCGAAATTGAACTGGCGCGCGCGCGCCGTTTCATCGGTGGAAAAGGTCGGGCAAATCCGCACCGAGGCCTCGCGGTCGCGATAGCCGAGATTGTTGAACGCCGCGCTCCAGCGGTGCGGTGTCAGGCGCAGATAGCTGATCTCCGAGGGGGCCAGCAGAGCCAGAATCTGGTCCAGATATTTCAGCACGCCGCCGATGAAATGGCGCGTTAGCGCGCTCATCCCGTGGGCTTCGTCCCCATCATAGGTCAGCGGCGCGCCGGTATCATCCAGAAAGCTGAAATGGATATGCACCCCGTTACCGACGCTTTCGGGGTCAAGAATGGGTGAGAAACTGGGCGTCACACCGGATTGCCCCAGCACATCATAGGCCAGCAGGCGCAGGATTACCGCATTGTCGGCGGCCTTGATGCCTTTGACCGGCTTCAGGGTGATTTCATATTGCGCAGGGCCGTATTCCTTCATGAAGGTGTCGGGCACACAGGTGGTCTGGCGCAGGGCCGCAAGGTAGGCCTCGGCCCAGGCCTGACCGTCGCGAAACCCTTTGAACCCATAGGCGTCACCGGCGCGCGGCGGTTTGTCCTTCAGCTGGAATTCATGTTCGAACGCTACCAGCGGGGTCGCCCCGGCAACGGCGTGTAATTCCTGAACCGCCCGGCGTGCCAACGACCGCGTGCAGAATTCCCACGCCCCGCCTTCCGGCTCGCGAATATCGCCAATGGCAAATTCCAGCGGTTTTTCCCCACCTTCAATGGTGAATCTGGTGGCCGGATCCGGCACCAGCGCCAGATCGCCGAACGCCCCGAACGGGCTGTCGGAAATGCTGTCAAAACAGGTCAGCTGAATATTGGTCGGGGTCCACCCTACCCCGTTTTTCAGGCGTTTTTCCCATTCGGATTTCGGGAAGGATTTGCCCCGCACTATTCCGGCAATATCCGAAGTCCCGACAAAAACCAGCGTGTCTTTTTGCGTCATGTCCTATTCCTTCAACCCTGTTTGCGGCTCGTCGCGCAGATTGTCCCATTCCTTGATCCGCGCCTCGGTCGCCGGCCAGTTGCGTTCGGCCAGTGGCACCAAAAGGGCCTCGACCAAAGCAAAAGCCGGAATGTAGCTGTCCCAGATCGTGCCGGAATCCACCGGCACCGACACCAGTTCGCGCGCACCTTTGGCGGCGGGGCTGATCCATTGATCGGTGATCACGATGGTTTGCGCCTTGCGGGCGCGGGCGCGTTCGGAAAGGCGGGCAAGGCTAGCCTGATAGCGGCGGAAATCGATGATCACCAACACATCCTTGGGTCGCAGTCGCAGCAGGTATTCCGGCCAAAGCTCGGGGTCCGAGGGGATGTGATAGACGTTCTCGCGGATCTGGCGCAAATGGCGGGTGAAAAACTCGGCGATACTGTCGCTCATCCGCCCGCCAATCAGATAGATGGCGCGTTTTTCATCACCCAGCATATCGCAAATGCGGTCGAATTGCACCGGTGTGACCCGACGCAACAATTCTTCGTTCAGCGCCTCGATCCGGGTCAGGTAACTGGTCAGCGTTGCCTCCTGCCCATCGGCGCGTTCCTGGCGAATTTCTACGGGCGAGCGGCTGCCTTCCTTCAATTCCTGAATCAATTGCTGCTGAAATTCCTGAAAGCCCGCATAGCCCAGCTTGGCCACAAACCGCGAAATCGAGGGGGCCGAAATATGGGCACGCTGCGACAGCGCCTGAATCGGCTCCAGCCCAGAAAACGGGTAATCCGCCAGCAGAACCGACGACAATTGCCGCTCTGCCGGGGTAAATTGCGCTGCCATGCTTTCCAGAAGATGTCTGATTTTCATTTTACAGCCCTGTCGAGGTTTCCCGTAAACCTAGCACTTATGAAAAAATTATGTCAATTAATTTTATTAACTTGCAATTGATGAATAATTTTTACTACGATCGTGCCAATTGCCCATTTTGAAACAAACCAACGAGACCATGCAAATGGCAGATGTCGATGAAAGGTCCACCGCATTGCTGCGCGCCGGCAACGATCCGTTCCCTGTTGCAGTGGTCAACGAAAAGGCGGCCTCTCCATTGCTTCTGGTCTGTGAGCATGCGGGCCAGCGTATCCCACTAAGCCTTGGCACAATGGGGCTAAGTGCCGAGCAACGCGCAATGCATATCGCCTATGACATCGGTGCCGAAAAGGTGGCGCGCGCCTTGTCCGCGCGGCTTGATTGTCGATTGGTTCTACAGCACTACAGCCGCTTGACCATCGACTGCAATCGCCAGCCGGCCCTGCCAAGCTCGATCCCCGAGGTCAGCGATTCCATCCTGATTCCCGCGAACCAGAACCTGACCCCGGCGCAAAAGAAGCAACGCGAAGTCGAGATTTTCCGCCCCTTTGCCGAACGCTGTCAAGCCGAAATGGCGCGACCGGAAATCACCTTGGCCTTCAGCATCCACAGCTTCACCCGGCAAATGGCGGACGGGGTGCCAAGACCTTGGGATATCAGCTTTCTTTATCGCAGCGAACACAGTCAGGGTGCGCGGATTGCCGACCTCTGCCAACGCCAGAACCCTGACCTGACCGTGGGCCGCAACGAGCCGTATTTCATCGACGAAAAAACCGACTGGTTTGTGCCGGTCTGTGCAGAGCCGCGACAAATCCCCCACGCCCTGATAGAAATCCGCAACGACCACATCCGCACAGACGCGGCCTGCCACGATTGGGCCGATCGCCTCTACCGGTTATTTTCTACCTTACTGGAGCACCAAGATGCCGCTGACCCGTAACCTGCCCCTGACCCCGTCGCAATCGGCCCTGCTGTTCATCGACGTGCAGAATTTCAGCGCCCATCGCGAGGGCGGTGAATTCAAGGACATCGCGCCCGAGGATTTCGAGAAAACCTGCGGCTGGTATTTTGAAAAGTTCGAAGCCGAGACCCTGCCCAATATGCAGGCCCTGCAATCCGCCTGCCGCAGGGCCGGAATCGAGGTCATGTACACCACCATCGAAAGCCTGACCAAAGACGGCCGCGACCGCAGCCTTGATTACAAAATCACCGGTTTCAACGTGCCCAAAGGCGCATGGGACGCCAAGGTTCTGGACGCCATCGCACCGGGCGAAGATGAAATCGTCCTGCCCAAATCGTCGTCGTCGGTTTTCATCTCGACCAACATCGACTATATCCTGCGCAATCTCGAGGTTCGGCAAATCGTCCTGTCCGGCCTGCTGACCGATCAATGTGTGGAAAGTGCTGTGCGCGATGCTTGCGATCTTGGCTATCTGGTGACCCTTGTCACCGATGCCTGCCTGACCTTCACGCAAGAACGCCATGACAACTCCCTGAAAACGATCAAGGGCTATTGCCGACAGGTAACTACCGCCGAACTGCTACGCGAGCTTTCCAAAGGTTAATCCACGCCCTTTCTCCATGAGCGCATGCCCCATGAAACACAACATCGCCCCGGAGCCGGCGGATTTCCTGTAGAGCCGGGCGTCCGGATCGGTGGTCGAGACATGGGTG
>JALSRG010000087.1 GCA_026984915.1 Marinosulfonomonas sp.
GGGCTGGCCGGATTTCCAGCGCCATCTGGTGGTTTTCCCCCAGATCAAGGGTTTGCATGTTCCTGCGTCCGCGCAGGTCCCAGAAATGGATTTTATGGCCGTATTTGCCACCCATCAAATCCTCGGCGACGATGCCGTTTTCATATTGCGGCGGCAGACCCCATTCACTGGACACCATGTAGTCGCGCGGTAGGTTCCACCAGAAATCGTAGTGCTTGTCCTGTTCGCCACGGTCCATTTCATAGCGGCCGATAATGTCGAAGGTTTCGCAATCCATGATGAAAATGCCGGGCGGGCCATCGGTGCCGTCCTTGCCGCCCCCGCCAAGGGTGGAAACATAAATGCCTTCGGGTCCGCAATGGATGGTGTGCGGGCGGGAATAGCCGGTTTTGGCAAACAGTTCCTCGGGTTCGATGATCTTGTGGATCCTGGCCTCTTTCGGTCCGCCCTTCACATCAATGATATAAATGCGCGAGGACCGGATGCCCGGGATGATCAGGTAACGCCGCTCCAGAAAGGCGTGACCGGTCAGGGGCGACAGGGCAGACGAGCAGGCATTCCAGCCGAAATGGTGGAATTCATCGCCCTTGTTGGGCATGACAACCGTGTGCACGATCTGGCCGTAGTCCTTTGATTTCGGGTCCACATCCATGATCGCCAGCGCATCGGGTTGTGACGCATCGGGGCTGAGCAAAAGCGTATAGGCCAGTGTTTCAACGGGTGCTTCCATTGCCAGTTTGGCCGAGGCATGGAAAGTCGGATCAGGTCGTAAATTCATGGCGCGTTTCCCTATATTTATTGATGATTTCAGGTAATGTTCACAAAGGTCGGGGCGAAATGATTGCCCGCGATCAGATCATCAGTCTGCGACAAACTGTCCCAACGTCAAGAGAAAAGAAAGCCCATGCGGATTTCGGCGAAAAACAGCGTCAGATTTTGTTGACCCGAAATCTTTGAAAGATTTCGGTCTGTTTTCTTTCAAAGAAAACAGGTGCTATACGACAGGGCGTACGGCTTCCTGATTGCAAAACACAATGATCTGCCCTGCGTTTTCAACCGCGCGAAATCCGCGCCGTTGCAATTCCGTGCGAAACAGATCCATCCCGACAAACCGTTCGATATCGCGGGCCTTGCGGCGGATCACCTGGCCACGTTGCACCGCTTTTGAGGCAAACATGTCCTGCAGCCACAATTCAGGTGTCAAAGGCGAAGAATGATATGTCATGCCACTACTTTTGCGCAGTTTGGTAAACAGCCGGTTAACCGCCCCTGCATGCCGCGACATCCCGCGCCAGTCCGACCGTATAGGCGGCCAGCGCCTGCAGGGCGGCATCGGCCCGCGCCCCGTCCCCGGATTCGATCGCATCGGCAATCCGGGTGTGCAGGGCGACGATCTGTTCGCGGGATCGGGCCGAAAAGGTGATCATGTTCATCAGGGGCTCGATTGCCTCGATCGCGCCGGCCAGCTGGTATGACAGCACCGGATTGCCCGCCCCATCCACCAGCGCCCGATGAAACGCCACATCACTGGCGCAGAACCCTTCGTCCGACAGCCCCGGCTGTCCCTGCCGGTGGATTTCCGCCCGCATGGTGGCCAGATGATCGCCCGTGCGCCGTTTGGCCGACAGCGGTGCGCAGGCTCTCTCCAGCGCATAGCGCGCCTCGCAGGCGGTTTCGAAATCCACCGCGTTCATTGACAAGAGCAGGGTCGATGTGGTTATCTGCTGGCCGTAGGCATCCTCGAACCGCAGCCGGTTCACAAAGGCCCCGCCGGTCGCCCCGCGCTGGGTGCGGATCAGGTTCTGCGCTGCCAGCCTTTTTAACGCCTCGCGTACGGTGGGGCGTGAGACGTTGAATTTCTCGCTCAATTCGGCCTCGCTGGGCAGGCGTTCATCGACGATCAAAGTGCCGGATACAATCGCGTCACGGATCGCCTCGGCAATCTGCACCGACAGTTCGCGGGATGTTTCCAGATCGGTTTTCATAGATTTCATTTGTCAGACATTTGAAGCTGTGGCAAGGTCTGTCCAATTGTAAGACATTTGATGACTCGTCAGGGAGGATGCACCGATGGGCACGAAAATCGACAGGATACTGGAAGCGGCACAGGCCCATTGCGAGGATGTGATCAAGCCCAATGTTGACGACTGGAACGAAAAGGGCGTCTGGCCCCGTGCGGCCTCGGATATGGCCGGGGCCGCCGGTCTGACCGGGCTGTATGCGCCCGAGGAATGGGGCGGGCAGGGCCTGCCGCTGGGCGAAGGCATCCGTGTTTACGAGGAGCTGGGCAAGGGTGATGGCGCCTATGCCTTCGCGCTGTCGATGCACAACATCTGCACCTATGCGACCTGCGGCTTTGGCACCGAGGCGTTCAAGGAAAAATGGGCGCGCGATCTGACATCGGGCCGCAAGCTGGCCAATTTCGCCCTGACCGAACCGCAATCGGGATCAGACGCAATGACCATGTACACCCGCGCCAATATCAACGGCGACGGCACATGGACCATCAATGGCGCCAAGGCGTGGGTTTCGCTGGCGGATGAGGCGGATGTTTACCTGACCGTGGTCAAAACCAGCGATGAACCCGGTCATGCGGACATGGCGATGATCGCCATTCCCAAGGACGCCGAAGGGGTTTCCTTTGGCCCGCGCTACGACACACCATCCTACGAATTCCTGCCGCTGTCGGAGATGTATTTCAAGGACGTGGTGGTCTCCGAGGACAATATCATCCTGCCGGTCGGGCAGGGGTTGCAAGGCTCGCTGATGGCGATCGACATCGCGCGGGTCTCGATTGCGTCGGGGTGTTGTGGCCTGATGGAAACGGCGCTGGATACGGCGCTTGCCTATGCCAAAAACCGCAAGATGTTCGGCGGCGTAAATCTTGATCTGGAGGGGATCCAGTGGATGCTGGGCGATGTGGCGACCAATCTGGAAGTCTCGCGCCTGCTGTATCGCGAAGCCGCCAATGCGCTGGGATCTGACCGTGGCCCGCTGATGGCCGCGCACGCCAAACGCTTTGTGCCCGATGCGGCGGTCGAGGCGGCCAATACCTGCACGCAGGTGCTGGGTGGCTCGGGCCTGTTGAAGGAATACGGGATGGACCGTCTGAGCCGCCTTGCACAGATGTTGCGGATCGTTGACGGCACCACCGAAATCAGCCGCGTGGTGATCGGTCGGGCCTTGCAAAAACGCGCCAGAGACTTGCCGGACATTCCGGTCCCGAAGGGGTATGGAGAATGATTACGCCCGCATATGTGCAAATGATGGCGCGCTATAACCAGTGGCAAAACCACAGCCTTTATGGTGCGGCTGATACATTGGATGACGCGGCGCGGCGCAAGGATCGCGGCGCGTTTTTCGGCTCGATTCACGATACATTGGCCCATATCCTGTGGGGCGATACCCTGTGGATGAGCCGCTTTGACGGGTGGGAGCCACCCACCGACAAAGCGGGTATCGTCATTGCAGACTGGGAAGATTTAATAAAAGCCCGACAAGCAGCGGATGCGCGTTTCATTGACTGGGGCGCGCGTGTTTCTCGATCAGACCTTGAGGGTGATTTCTCGTGGCATTCCGCTGTCTTGCAGCGGGATTTCACCAAGCCGAAATCCGTTTGCGTGATGCAGATATTCAACCACCAGACCCATCACCGTGGCCAGGTCCATGCCATGCTGACCGCGGCTGGAACCAGGCCGGACGATACAGATTTGCCATTCATTCCCGACGAATATCAGGCATAGGAAAAGGAAGCTGACATGACATTCAACGCATTGATCGTCGAAAAGAACGACGAAGGCAAAACCAGCGCATCCGTGCAGCAAATCAGCGAAGATCAGCTGCCCGAAGCCGAGGTCACCGTAGCGGTGGACTATTCCACCGTGAACTACAAGGACGGGTTGTGCATCGGGCCGGGGGGCGGTCTGGTGCGTAACTATCCGCATGTGCCGGGGATCGATTTTGCGGGCACGGTCGAGGCGTCCTCGGACGAGCGATACAAGGTTGGCGACAAGGTGGTTCTGACCGGCTGGCGCGTGGGCGAGGCCCATTGGGGGGGCTACGCGCAAAAGGCACGGGTGCGGGCCGACTGGCTGGTGCCGCTGCCCGAGGGGTTGACCACACGCCAGGCCATGGCCGTTGGCACGGCGGGTTTTACCGCAATGCTGGCGGTGATGGCGCTGGAGGATCACGGATTGAAACCCGGTCACGGGCCGGTGCTGGTGACAGGCGCTGCGGGGGGTGTTGGCTCGGTCGCGACGGCGATTCTGGCGAACCTTGGCTTTGATGTTGCCGCAGTGACAGGGCGTCCCGAGGCCGCGGATTACCTGAAATCCCTTGGTGCCACCCAAATCGTGCCGCGCGAGGACATCAACGAGACCACCAAACGCCCGCTCGAGGCCGAAACATGGGCCGGTTGTGTCGATGCGGTTGGCGGTGACATGCTGGCGCGGCTGTTGGGGCAGATGAAATACGGGGCTTCGGTTGCCGCTGTGGGGCTGGCGGGCGGGGCGCAGTTGAACGCTTCCGTGATCCCGTTCCTGCTGCGTGGGGTGAATCTGCTGGGTATTGATAGCGTGATGCAGCCCTATGACAATCGGGTCAAAGCATGGCAGCGGATCGCGCAGGATCTGCCGATGGACAAGCTGGAAGCGATGATCCGGCCCGCCAGGCTGGCGGATCTGCCGCAACTGGGGCGCGACATCCTGAAAGGGCAGGTCAAGGGCCGTGTCGTGGTGGATGTGAACGCATAGGGCCGCAGTTGTGGTAATGCGTGAATTGCTCATACTGGTGTCCCAACCATCCAAGGAGGACACCACATGGCAATCCGCGCAATCATACCAGAGAAGGCTCGGGCCTCGGCGAAGCAGTTGAAACTCTCTCCGGCAATCATATCTGGCAACCACGTTTTTCTGTCGGGTGTTACCGGAAGTGACACCCAGGGCGGGATGGCTGACGACCCTGAAACGCAGTTTCGCAACGGTTTTGACAAGATCGGGACCGTCTTGCGCGAAGCGGGGCTGACATTTGACGCTGTGGTCGAAATGACAAGTTACCATGTCGGTTTGCGCGATCATTTCGATTTGTTCAACAGAATCCGCCTGGAATATGTCGAAGCGCCTTATCCGGCATGGACAGCCATTGAGGTGGCGGGGTTAAGGCGCAAAGGGGCGTTGGTTGAAATAAGGGTGATTGCTGCATCCAGCTAGGCCTGCCTTCTCATGAATAACGATGCCAGGCGCCCGTCTGTCACAGCGAATCCGGTGGCGATGATGGCAAAGCCAATCCAGGCCTCTGCCCCGATCCGTTCGCCCAGAAACATGGCGCCAAGAGCAATTGCAAAAGGCGGAATCAGCAGGGTGACCAGCATCAGATTGGCGGCTCCTGCGCGCGCGAGAATAGCGAAATACAGGACATAGGCAAAGGCGGTCGACAGGGCAGCCACGCCCAAAAGTGCCGCCCAGACACCGGGCGAGAGGGCCAGATTAGGCGGGCCGCCAAAGATAAACACAACGGGCGCCAGCAAACATGTGCTTCCAATCAACATGCCAAGGGCGTTCATGAGGGGCGGTTGGCCCGCAAGCATTGTTTTCCCCCAGACACTGGCAAGCGCATAAGAAAGGGCCGCGCCAAGCACTGCCATCTGCGCGAGGTTGCCCGGGTTGAAATCGGTCAGCGCGTCCGGGCCCATGATGAATGCCACCCCGGCAAGACCCAGTGCGGCACCGGCAATCCTGTTCTTTGTCAGTGGTTCATCGGCAAGCAACATCCCCGCAACGACAGCGCCAAACATCGCAGTGGTGCCATTCAGGATAGAGGCCAGCCCGCCCTCGATCTGTGTCTGGCCCCAGAATATCAGGGAAAAGGGGATGACGTTGTTGAGGCCCCCCATCACCAGATAGGCCCGCCAGACCCGCAGCGAGCGCGGGACGGCAATGCCCTTCAGACGTACAACCAGCGCCAGTATTGGAACAGCCCAGAAAACGCGGTGAAGCGCAATGGTCAGCGGCGGCACCTCGCGCAGGGCGATTTCGGCAAAAAAGAAAGAACCGCCCCAAACCGCCGCAAGCAACAACAGCATGAGCGAGGACTTCAGATCCAGTGAAGGGGCTGTGCTGTTGGCCATGCCGATTGCTTCCGTCAAAGTGCTATGCCGTGATCAAATACCCCGATCAGAACCATTATTCCGACCCGTTTCATGCTGTTTCATGAAAACGGTGTGAATGCTCGGGCCTGTGGCATGATCAGGGAACTATACGGCAGGGAAAGCCTTTGACGGCAACGAGGGAGCCTATGCCCCCTCGTTGCCGATTACATTATTACGCAACCTTGTAACCCGCAAACGCTGCATCCACTTCGGTTGCCGCCAGATGGTTGACGAAATTCGAGTAGGTCTTGCAGGCGATGGCCTGTACGATTCCCAGCACATGTTTCGGGGTGAACCCTGCGGCCAGAAATGTATCCACCTCGGGTTTGTCCGGCATGCCGCGCTTTTTGACCATGCTGCGGGTGAAGGTGGCCAGCGCGTTCAGTTTGGCATCGGGCAGGGGGGTGCCATCGCGCAGGGCGGCCAGATCAGCGGCGGGGAGTTTGGAAATCTTGTCGGCAATCATCGAATGGGCCGCGGTGCAATAGGTGCAACCGTTCACGGCACTTACACTCAGGAACACGGTTTCTTGTTCCGGCGGGGTGAAACCGGCATCATTGCGAAAGCTGGCATAGGCGGCCATATAGCCTTCGAGCACCCCGGGCAGCGCCCCCATATATCCATACATATTTGGAATAAACCCCAGTTTTGACTGGGTATTTTCCAGAATTGCCGCAACGGGCGCGGTTGCGGTTTCGGGGGTAACAGGGGTTATGTCAAGCAGGGGGTGACGTGTCATGGCAGTGTCCTTTGGATTATAGAATGATCGTTACATATATTGCGCGACGGGGCATCGCCAGCTAATAATAGAACGATGAGTTCAAATATAAGTGATCATATCTCCCGACGCCGCCCGCGCGGGCGGCCGCGCGGTTTCAACAAGGCGGCCGCACTGGACGCTGCGATGCGGGTGTTCTGGGCGCATGGCTATGCCGGTGCCTCGATCGGGATGCTGAGCGAGGCGATGCATGTGCCTCGCGCCACGCTTTATCAACTGTTTGGCGACAAAGAGGGGCTGTTCAAAGCAGCGGTTGCCCATTACGGCGAGGTCAGCTTTGCCTCGGTGATGGAGAAACTGGACAGCAGCGGTGATCTGCACGCCGATCTGAACGGGTTTTTCACCGGGCTGATCGATTTTGCCACCAAAGACCCCGAAACGCTGGGCTGTCTGATCGCCGTGGCGCTGGCGGATGCGGCGGGCAGCAACAAGAACATGCGTGATATGCTGGCGGGGCGGTTCGGCATGGTGGAAAACACCCTGAAGGAGCGTTTGCACAAGGCGCAGGACAAGGGCCAGATCCCCGCCAGTCCGAACGCCGGTGATCTGGCGATGATGCTGGCCGCCACCGCGCGCGGGCTGATGGTGCGGGCACGCACGGGGTGTGCTGCCGAAGAAATGTATCCGGCGGCGCGCACCGTGGTTGACCTGTGTTGCGGGAAATAGGCCAAGGGCCTGTTTTTGCATTTACAAGATCTGGAATTCCCCCCAGGGTCGGGGAAATTCTGACACGCTTGAGGATATGAAATGCAAAAGCCGCTAGACACCGATTTTGTGCGGGACCAATTCCCTGCGTTCAAGGAACCGTCATTGCAGGGGCAGGCGTTTTTCGAAAATGCCGGTGGCAGCTATACTTGCAAGCCGGTGCTGGACCGCCTGTTTCGGTTCTACCACAGCCGCAAGGTGCAGCCCTATGCCCCCTACGAGGCATCGCGTCTGGGCGGGGAGGAAATGGACGAGGCGCGGCAGCGGCTGGCGGCAATGATGGGGGTGGATACGGATGAATTATCCTTTGGCCCTTCGACCACGCAGAACACCTATGTGCTGGCGCAGGCGTTTCGGCAGTATCTGACGCCGGGTGATGCGATCATCGTCACCAATCAGGATCACGAGGCCAACACCGGCCCGTGGCGGCGATTGGCCGAAGAGGGGTTCGAGCTGCGCGAATGGCAGATGGACCCTGAAACCGGCCATCTGGACACGGCGGATCTGGAAAAGCTGCTGGATGGCAAGGTGAAGCTGGTGTGTTTTCCGCACTGCTCGAACGTGGTGGGGGAAATCAACGATGTGGCCGCGATCTGCAAAATGGTGCGGGAAAGCGGCGCCTGGTCCTGCGTGGACGGGGTTAGCTATGCGCCGCATGGCTTTGTTAATGTTGATGAAATCGGCGCGGATATCTATCTGTTTTCAGCCTATAAAACCTATGGGCCGCATCAGGGCATCATGGTGATCCGCCGTGGCCTTGGGATGGAATTGCCCAATCAGGGGCATTATTTCAACGCACCCAGCCTGTACAAACGTTTTACCCCGGCGGGGCCGGATCATGCGCAGGTTGCGGCTTGTGCGGGGCTGGCCGACTATGTGGACCAGCTTTATGCGCATCACTTTGACGGGGCGGCGGATGCGGCCGGACGGGCCAAAGCGGTGCACGGGTTGATGCGCGGTGCGGAAACTGAACTGATGCAGCCTTTGCTGGAGTATCTGGGGCAAAAGAACTCTGTCCGCCTGCTGGGACCAACGCAGGCGGCGGGGCGCGCCCCGACGATTGCGGTTGAACTGGAGGGCAATGCCGAAGCGGCAGCCGCCGCGCTGGCTCCGATGGGGATTATGGCCGGCGGGGGTGATTTTTACGCCGTCAGGGCCTTGCAGGCGCAGGGGATCGACCCCGAAAAGGGTGTTCTGCGACTGAGCTTTGTGCATTACACATCCAGAGCGGAAATTGAACAACTCCTGAACGCGCTGGACAGTGTTTTGAAATAGAAGGCGAAATAAACCGCCTGATGGACGTCGTAAAGGGGCCAATTCACAACAGGCTGAGCAAATCCTCTGCTCTTGCCAATTTAACAGATGATTTTCCTGCGCTCTTTTGGCATGCATAGTCAAATAATACGGGCGGCAGCCCACCGAATACTTTTCAATCCGCTTCAGGACCGGAGACTTTCATGCCCACCGCATCCAAACTAGTTGCCGCAATCGTTTTTGCAGTTCTGGCATGGTTCACCTCAGAGCTGATTAAACCTCTGCTGCCTGAAGGAACACCTGTCGGTCTGTTTTCGCAAGGAAATGCTGTTATCGGTTTTGTCAGCGGCTGGCTGATAATGGGGCCACGTTCGGGCGAGGGTATGCGCAATGCGATAGGTGGAGGGCTGACGACAGCGGCGGCCATGGTGTTCTGGGGGCTTCTGATTTACTCGATCATGCAGATGATAAAACTGTCGTTGCGCAAATATTATGACGATCCGCTTGAGGCGGTGGTCGGTGTATTCCAACTTGCCATGGAATACGGAAGGCTTATTGCTACTCCGACCGTTGTGGGGACCCTTGTCATTGGCGCGATCCTTGGGGGATGGCTGACTGAAAAGGCATCCAGGCGCTGGCCGTAGCCAGGACAGGTGATATGGATAAAGTGTTTTTTTACGGTATGCTACAGGACATTCCGTTATTGGAAACCGTTCTGGGACACGGGCTTGACACACAATCTGTTTCAAGTGCCTTCATGCAGGGTCATGCGCTGTTTTCGGACAATGCTCTTTTTATTCCCCATCCCGTCAAAAACGCGGGTTCGCAGATAAAGGGGGTCGTGGTGGCAGGGCTTGCGCCGGGTGATATTCTGCGACTGGATTTCTTTATGGGCGGATTCGGGATGGCTTTGCGCCGGGCGGAAGTCTTGCCCGAAGCCCATGCCAAAGGCCCCTCTGTCAGGGTGGTGACCTATTTCCCGGATGAACTTCCCAGGCCGTCCGGCAAGGCGTGGACACTGAAGGAATGGCAGTTGAACTGGCGTGAACTGGCGCTTCAGGCCGCCAAAGAAGCGATGATGTATTATACCAGGATCACGGCAAGGGAATTGTCTCGCCGCATGCCGTTTATCTACAATCGTGCAGCGGCATCTCTGCGCGCAAAACATGACACCCGCACACCAACCCGGGGGCGCGAAATGCTGCGCTCGGATGTGGAAATTCTTTCCCACACCATACCTTACAGCAATTTCTTCACCATGCAGGAGTTTGACCTGAAATACCGCCGGTTTGATGGCAAAATCAGCGGTCAGGTTGCGCGTGCCGCCTTTACTGGGTTCGATGCCGTGATCGTGCTGCCCTATGATCCTGTTAGCGACAGGGTACTGCTGGTCGAGCAATTGCGGTTCGGATCCTTTGCGCGTGGCGCCCTTCATCCATGGTCGCTGGAACCGGTTGCGGGGCATATAGATCTGGGCGAAACACCAGAGCAATCGGCATTTCGGGAAACCAGAGAAGAAGCCGCGATTGAACTGACTGAGTTGATCCCGATTTCACGCAGCTATCCGTCGCCGGGCTGTTCAACCGAATACTATTATATTTTTGCAGGGCTTTGTGAGCTTGGCAACAAACGGGACGGTTTGGCCGGCCTGCCCAGCGAAAACGAAGACATTCGTTATCATGTTCTGAGTTTTGATCAATTGATGGCGCTGGTGGACAGCTTTGAGGCCGAAAATGGGCCGCTGGTGCTGGCGGCCCTCTGGCTGGCCCGAAACCGTGACAGGTTACGTGATGGGCGATCTGAGGGCGCTTGAGTTCCCGACAAAGCCCGCCTAGACATGGAGGAATAAGAAAGGACACCCCATGCCTGTTTGCCCAGATCTGGCTGCCGCCGTTGGCAATACCCCAATGATCCGTCTTCGCGCGGCCAGCGAGGCAACGGGCTGCGAGATTCTGGGAAAGGCGGAATTCCTCAACCCGGGACAGTCGGTCAAGGATCGGGCAGCCCTGTTCATCATCCGCGATGCCATAAAGCGCGGCACCTTGCGCCCGGGCGGTACAATTGTGGAAGGAACCGCCGGAAATACCGGTATCGGCCTTGCCCTGGTTGGTGCATCGATGGGCTTTCGGTCGGTCATTGTCATACCCGAAACCCAAAGCCGGGAAAAAAAGGATATGTTGCGTCTGGCCGGGGCGGAACTGGTAGAGGTGCCGGCAGCCCCCTACAAAAACCCCGACAATTTCGTGCATTACTCTCAAAGGCTGGCAAGGAAACTGGCGGAAACAGAGCCCAACGGGGCAGTCTGGGCAAATCAGTTTGACAATACGGCAAACCGGCAGGCGCATATCAAGACCACGGCACCGGAAATCTGGGAACAGACCGGTGGCAAGGTTGACGGGTTTATCTGTGCGGTCGGAACGGGCGGGACATTGGCCGGCGTTGCCATGGGCCTGCACGCGGTTTCCAGGACAGTTAAAATCGGTCTGGCCGACCCCGAGGGTTCCGCACTCTACAGCTATTTTACCACCGGCAAGCTGAAAAGTGAGGGCAGTTCCATTACCGAAGGCATAGGGCAGGGGCGTATTACCGCCAATCTTGAAGGGTTAGCCGTAGATATGGCCTTTCGGATTCCCGACAGTGAGGCGCTTCCGGTTATCTTTGATCTGGTGACAAACGAAGGCCTGGTTCTGGGGGGGTCATCCGGTGTCAATGTTGCCGGTGCCATACGCATGGCCCGTGAAATGGGCCCTGGGCATACCATCGTTACGGTTCTGGCCGACTATGGAAACCGCTATCAGACAAAGCTGTTCAACCCCGGCTTTCTGAAAGAAAAGGGCCTGCCTCTCCCAGCCTGGCTGGATAGGCCGTCGCCGCAACTGCCCAAGGTATTTGAAGCATGAACCTCCGCGCCACCTCTTTTCTGGCCCGTTTGCTGACATTTGTGTTTTTTACACTCGCCCCTGTCGCATTGATGTACAGCGCAACAGCTGTTGTTGCCCAGGATACGCAAACCCAGTCAGGCCCGGACTATGCCGCCTGGGAAAAAGTTGCAGCGCGGGCGGAAGAGGCCGTTGATGCAGCCCGGGCCTCAACTGTTGCACTGGAAGATTTGCGAAATGAACTGGTCGATTGGCGCGACAAGTTCCAGAAAGCCCAGGCCGTCAACCAGACGGCGATCACTACGGTTCAGTCACAGTTGGAGGCCTTGGGGCCAAAACCCGAAACCGGTGAGGAAGCGCCTGAAATCGCCAATCAGCGCAAGGCATTGGAGGAAAGGCTTGCACAGTTGCAAGCACCCGTCAAAGCCGCGCAAGTCGCATACAGTCGCGCGGATGCACTGATCCGGGGCATAGACAAGATCATTCGCGAGCGTCAAACCGATGAACTGCTGGAATTTGGCCCGTCACCAGTAAACCCTGCGTATTGGGGCAAGACCCTGGAGGTTCTGCAAACATTTGTCGGCAATCTGTCGGGGGAAGCCA
Organism: Marinosulfonomonas sp.; assembly: GCA_026984915.1. Lineage (GTDB taxonomy): Bacteria > Pseudomonadota > Alphaproteobacteria > Rhodobacterales > Rhodobacteraceae > WFVA01. The sequence goes on from JALSRG010000087.1 coordinate 12,365, forward strand.
CTTCTGCTTTGGCCAGCCCAATCCAACGCAGCGAGATGAAGAAGAACATTCCGGCCCTTCTGATATTTTCGCTGATTGCGTTTGTACTGCTGCTACGCGGGCGGCGCTGGATGGAGCGATTCACCCTCAAGATCCAGGAACAGAAACATACGGCTGGCCGCTGGTTTTTTGGCCTCCTGCTTTCAATTGGGCAGGTCGTTCTGCCGCTGATCGGAATAATCGCTTTGGTGCAGGCGTTTTATGCCACTCAGCTTGTTGGTTTGCGTAGTGATCGCATTCTGTCTCTTGTTCCGGCAATGGGGTTGACATTCTTTGTTGCCCGATGGCTGGGAGCACGGGTTTTTCCAAAAAACCGCGCCTTTCTAGCGCCACTCTCCCTGGACGAAAACCAGAGACGTCAGGGGCGTTTCTACAGCGGTGTTCTCGGTTTGATGCTGGCGCTGAACATGCTGTTTCTGTCCGTTGCCGAATACGAGTCCTGGCCACCGGAAGTGCTGAATGTTCTTCTTTTCCCGCCTTTGGTTATCAGCGCCTTGGCATTGTTTCGGCTGGGGCAATTGTTGTTGCAACACTTGAAAGCCGGAGACGAAAGCGGAGAACATGACGGTGCCGGCTATCGTGATACCGTTATAGGTATTCTGGGCAGAGTTCTGATGGCGGTGGCTGTGATCGGGCCTCTGGCTGCGGCTATCGGCTATTTCAAAGCCGGCGAAGCGCTTGTTTTTCCGACGGTCATGTCACTTGCCCTGATTTCTTTTCTTCTGGTGCTGCAAAGGGTTGTTACCGGAATTTATGCAATCGTCATTGGTGATGAGGCCGCCGCAAAGGAATCACTTGTTACAGTTTTGATCGGCTTTGCCATGACGCTGGCCTCTACCCCGCTTTTTGCTTTGATATGGGGCGCCCGGGTTGCCGATCTTACGGAAATATGGACCCGGTTTCAGGAAGGCTTTACCATCGGTGGCGCCAGAATCTCACCCGGAAGTTTTATAGCTTTCGCCGTTATTTTCTCTATTGGCTACATGCTGACCCGTCTGGTGCAGGGGATGTTGAAATCCTCGGTTTTGCCGAAAACCAAAATTGACCCCGGCGGCCAGAACGCCATTGTTTCCGGGCTTGGCTATATCGGGATATTCCTGTCCGCGGTGATAGCCATTTCCGCCGCTGGTATCGATTTGTCGTCATTGGCGATCGTGGCCGGGGCGCTGTCTGTCGGTATCGGTTTTGGTTTGCAGAATATCGTTTCCAACTTTGTGTCCGGCATCATTCTTCTGATCGAACGGCCCATTGCAGAAGGCGACTGGATCGAGGTTGGTGGCAAGATGGGGTATGTGCGGGACATATCCGTTCGCTCGACCCGGATCGAAACCTTTGATCGCACCGATGTCATCGTTCCGAATTCGGAACTGGTTTCGGGCATGGTCACCAACTGGACCCGTGGCAATTCCGTGGGCCGGATCATCGTCCCTGTGGGGGTCGCTTATGGGACTGATACGAAAAGAGTGGAACATATACTGCGCGAAATTGCGCAGGCGCACCCGATGGTTCTTGCCAATCCGGCCCCTGGTATCGTTTTCCAGGGTTTTGGGGCGGATTCGCTTGATTTTGAAATCCGGGCCATTCTGCGGGACGTGAACTGGAGCCTGAGCGTGAAGTCGGACATCAACCATGAAATCGCGCGCCGGTTTGCGGAAGAAAAAATCGAGATTCCATTTGCGCAACGTGATTTGTGGTTCCGAAACCCTGAATCTCTGCGGGCGGCATTCGATACGAAATCTACGGAAGAAACCGATAAGGCCAAGGAAGGCCCGTCAGAGGAACCGGCGGCAGATTCAGCAGGGGACAGGCTTGAAACGTCTGATCCCGAACCGCATGAACCCGGCGAAGAGGAGGCGCTGAAATCATCGGTCAGCGGTCCGGAATAGCGCCATATAGTGTGAAGATTACTGAAGGTAGCGGGTAAAAATGACGACATCTCTGTTTCGATCTCATCCTTGTTTGCGCGATGCCGCCTTGCAGTTCAATCCCGATTTTGTGAAAACCCGGTCACTAAAACCGCCAGCGAGACCGGGGCGTATGCGGCGTGTCGGCATTCGGTTCTGCTGGCAAGAGAGGCACAATCCAACATGCTGAAACTCCTGGAAAACAGAACCGTTCTGATCCTTTTGATCCTGCTGACTTCTTTTGTGAGCTATCTGACTTTTCGCTACCTTTATGGCGTGTCGGGTGATTTTCCCTTTACCCAGGAAATTCTTCTTGTGTTCATCGGGGCCGTGGCCACGGTTCTGATTACAGCCGTTTTGCTGAACCAGCAGACGGAACTGGAGTTGCGCAAAGAAGGCCAGGTTCTGCTGCTGGATCAGAAGAGCGCGATCTATACCGCACTGATTGAACATGTTGGCGAGATTGTCGAGAAGGGCCGGATGGAGCCGGCGCATCTGGCTGAATTGCGCGTGCTCAACCACAAGCTGGCCATGATTGGCAGTGCGGATGTCATCCGAAAATTCAACGATGTTCTGGATCGTCTCGACGAAGCGATGCAAGACAAGGCAATCGAGGGAAAGGAACAGTCAACGATCATGCGGTCAGTTGCTGTTCTGACATATCATATGCGCCGTGATCTGTTGGGGCGAATTGAAGGTGAAAATGCCCAGGCTGTTTTGCAGGATATTCTGGCCAACAACGCTGATCTGCAAGAGGAAAGCGCCGGGTAATCCGGCGCTTTTCCGTCTTGCAGAAGCCGGGGTTGTCAGAGCCGGGCCTGGAATTTGCGCAGAGCCATGGACAATGCGATTTCCAATGCGCCGTGCAGAACGGCGTAAAAACCGATCATGTAGCCCATGCTGACGATGCCGGCTGCCGGGTTGGTCCACAACAGAATCGGGATCGCGATCCCGAAAATGATACTGACCAGCCCGGAAAGGCCCAGCAACCATTCCCCTTCGATTTCCTTGCGCAGGCGTATCGCGGCAATCAATTCCAACAGGCCGGTGGCAATCGACCAGATGGAAAGCATGGCCCAGGTAAACGCCACAAGCGAAATGGCGGAAATCCCAGGCATCACCAGAACGATGATACCGGCAAACAGCCCGAGCCCCCCACGCAACATCAAAGGCCAAAAGTTTTCCTTGTTGTGCACTGCCGAAATGATCGACAAGATCCCGTCTGCCATTGCATAGGCGCCAAACAGAATCGTCATCGTATAGACCGCCCCCAGCGGCCACCAGAAGGCCAGAATACCGAACAGCACGGTTAGAAGACCGCTCAGCATGATCCAGCCCCATCTGGGCTTCAACACGGCAACCGCTGCAAAACCTTCAGCGGCTCCGGCTTCGTTGGATACATTATTCATTTTCTCGTTCCTTTTGTTCAAATACACCGTCTCGATACCGACGGCTGCGGCTTCAACCTGCAGCGCAGGGCCGCTTTCTTGTCTTTGAGCTAAGAAACGATTTGGCCTTTTCAAGGGGATTGTTGAGAGATTGTGGGAAACCGGCATCCTGCACGGCGGTTGATCAAGCCATGGCCGGTGAATTGGCTGCGCCTCACAATCCGGCAGTAAAACCCCGCCAATGAAATTGGCCTTTCCGTGTTGGCAGGCTTCTTTTCTTCACTTGCAACCAAGCCGGAAATGGTTATAGGAAGTTCCGCACGGAGAGGTGGCCGAGTGGTCGAAGGCGCACGCCTGGAAAGTGTGTAGGCAGGAAACTGTCTCCAGGGTTCGAATCCCTGTCTCTCCGCCACACACTCCCGCTTTTTCCGGTGCCGAGGAGCCGCTGCGCGAATGTGGCGTGGTTTCGGGTGCATGCGGCGCGGGGTTTTCGGAAGAGACGCGACTGGACCATGACGTATCTGTCCCATAATGCTTCCTTCCATTCCAACGAAAGGATCGCACCATCAAACCCTGGGATCAAACACCTAGCCTGTCAGGTTTTGCGGTATTGGGTTCCAGTCGAAATATGCGCGCACAATACCGTGGTCCGAGGCGCCGCTTTTGCGCAGTTCCGGCTTTGTCTCATGGTTCAGGTGGTCGTTCAGGATCTCCATTTCGCGGAAGGACCAATGCCGCTTGCGGGCGTGATCATAAAACTCCTCGCTGACCAGAATATGGTCCAGACTCTCCATCTGGTTCTTGTAGATATGGGTATAATAGACGTGCCGGAGCGAGCGGTATTGCTGAAGTTTCTCGACCGAATAGAGCCCCGCATCAGACCGGTTGCCGGTGCGGCTTTTTTCGATCACGCGATATCCGGGTTGGGCCGCGATAAGTTCGGTGGAAACCGAAAGACTGCCGTCGTTGAGGTCGCCCAGAACCACGGTGGGGGTCAGTTCTGCCGGGTCATCGGCTTTCATGATCCCGTCCAGCAGGGCGCGCAAGGCGCCGGCTTCCATTACCCGGCGGATGTGGGCAACCGCGCTTTTGGTGATTGTCGGGTAGATGGACAGAACCGGCGGGTCACCGACGCGCGAGAGCCTTGCCGGGGCCTTGGATTTCAGATGCGCCACCAGCACCGTGACTACCGGCGGCTTTGGCCTTGTGCCGGTGGGTTGAATTTGCGCCATGATGACAGGGCGGCTGAATTTCGAGATGGTGACGGTGATTTCTTCCTCGGCGCCGCGGCTTTCCCGCAGGCAGTCAAAGCGAAAATCTGGCGGAAAATCAGAGTGATACGCGGCGTTGGGAAGCAATTGCGACAGGCCATCTTCCCCCTTGCGCACCGCCAGTGCCACCTGTGGCCGGCCGCGGCCGGGGGCATCGCGCGCGATCAGGTCGTAATGGCCGTCAAGCCCGGCCCTTTGAAAGGCGAGGTGCAGGGCCCCCGCTGACCAGAGTTCCTGAAAACCGATCACCTCGGCGTCGATCTCGACCAGTTTTTCGGCGATCCAGTCAACCTTGCGGTCAAAGGCGGCGCGCCCCTCGGCATCATCAGCGAAGGGCGGCGTGTTTGAATAGGTCAACCCGCCGATGGCCTGAAAATTCAGCAGGTTGAAAGTGGCAAAGCTGAGATCACGACGATTGGCGCGTGGCATAATCATTCTCCGTCAAATGGGTCAAACAATGATGCAACCATAGCATGAAAGAGCCGCGATGTGAAAAGACGCCGGCTGTTCGTCGACTATTCGTCGGGGCGATTGATGCTGAACAGGGCGCTGATCTTGGCGTAATCACGGTAACCGAGCCGCGCCAGAGGCTGATAGGTTGTCACGTCAAACACCCCGTCAACAAGGCAGTCGTCGCGCATATGAATGCCGGTGACTTGCCCCAGCACCATGTAATTTTCCGCGCCTTCCAGGCGGATGATCTGTGACAGACGACATTCGAGCGCTGCCGGCGCATCAGCGACACGGGCGCAATCGATCGTTTCGCAAGGCGCGTTTTTGATCCCGGCCTGTTCAAATTCATCCACCCCGGCGGCGTGGCTACCGGATGTGGCATTCATCGCGTTGCGGGCGGAAAACTCGACAATGTTCACGCAAAAAACGCCGGTTTCATCAATGTTCGCAACACTGTCCTTGCCCATATGCCGGTCGTGTTTGTCGCTGGTCGAGGCAAACATTACCTGTGGGGGTTCATAGGCCACGGCGTTGAAAAATGAATAGGGCGCAAGGTTGTCCACCCCGTCCTTGCCACGGGTCGAGATCCAGCCGATCGGTCGGGGGCTGATGATGGCGGAAAACGGATTATGGGGCAGGCCGTGGCCTTCCTCGGGTTTGTAAAACATGCGCGCGTATCCTTTGTTTGCCCCAGAGGTAGCGCCGTGCTAGGGCCGTGGCCAGCAAAAAAGCGGCCAAGGGGCGTATCGGCGTGTTCGAATGGAAACAGGAAACCAAGGCAGACTGGTGGGAGGTCGAGGCGCTTTATGATCTGTGCTTTGCGCCGGGTCGCGAGGCGCTTTCGTCTTACCGCCTGCGTGATGATGTGCCCCCGGTGGCAGAACTGTGCCTGGTGGCACGGGACGAAACCGGCATTGTGGCCGGAGCGATCCGTTACTGGCCGGTCCGGGTCGGGCCTGAGGCCGCGTTGCTTTTGGGGCCGGTGGCTGTGCATCCCACGCATCAGGGCGAAGGCCTGGGGGGGCTTCTGATCCGTGACAGCCTTGAAATTGCGCACAAGAGCCACTGGGAAAGGGTATGTCTGATCGGTGACGCGCCTTACTACAGTCGTTTCGGGTTTGAACGTCTGGACGGGGTTATCATGCCGCCGCCTACAAATCCTGAACGGATATTGGGCAGAGAACTGGCAAAAGACGCGTGGAAAGGTGTTTCCGGCCGCGTTGGAAAATGGTCTGGCCGGGTCAGAGGTTAGCGCTTGGACATATCGTGTTCGTCACATGCGACGCTGTTTTTTGCGGCAGGTCTGTGGGCTGCGGCCCAGAAGCCTGGTCCCAGGCGCAGATCAGTCTACTTGATCGAAAGCGTTGAAAAAGGCGGTGGCCAGCAAGGCCAGAGTCCCGGTAATTGAATACCCCAGAAAAGCCAGCCAAACCGGATTGCCTGCGGCCAGTAGAAGCCCGGCCTCAATGCCGCCTGCGGCGCATCCTATCAAAAGAAATCTTAACATAGCCCACCCGTAATTAACCCATAAGGCGAGAATAAGGCGGAAATCTTACCAAAAAGTGGATAAAAGGCACAATTTGCCGGTCACTCGTCCTTGAGCACGGACATTTCGCGGATGGCAGAGGCGAATTTCGCCAGTGTTTCCGAGGTTTCGCCCCGTTCCAGCATCACCTCGATCAACTGAAAAGATGTCGTGTCGTCAATGGCTTGCTCCAGCGCCGATTTGAGCTGTGCACAGGTCGAAACCCGCGTGCCCCTCCCCCCAAGATGCCGGGCAATTTCGGCATAATGCCAATCATCCAGATCATGATATTTCGGGCCAGGTTGAAAGACACGCAGCATTTCCCAGCTTTTGTTGTTGAACAGGATGACGATCGGCGACCAGCCGTATTTGCGGCAGTTTCCAATCTCCCAGCCGGTCATCTGAAAGGCGCCGTCGCCGACCAGAATGATCGGGCGCTTGCCGGTGACTGCATTGATCGCCATACCGGCCGGAACACCGGGCCCCATCGAAGCATAATAGCCCGGCGCGACGAACTCGGTGTCTTCTATTTCAAGTCCGGTGAAAAGGCAGTCTCCGACATCCGAGGCAATGGGCATGCGGCCGTATTTGTCGAACAGGTCATTCACGGCCATGGCAATATGCGAGGGCTTCAGCCGGGTTTCGTCATCGGGCAGTCCGCGTGCATATTGCGGCGTGTAGTTTGGGGTGGCATGGCCAACCGGCTCGGCGATTTCACCGAGCGCATCCACGAGTGACTCCAACGAGATGCCGGGATAGCGATGGTGAGCGAAAGCCACATTGCGATCAAGCGCCTGAATGGCTGCGCGCATGTCGATATTCTTGCCGGACACGCCAAAATTCGTGTCGGACATGATGACGCCCAGCATCAGCAGGCTGTCGGCCTGTTCGATCGCGCGGGCGGGCAGATCCTCTCCGGCGCTGCCAAGGTAGGTACCAACCAGCGGCAGATCACGCCCGGCGAGCAGGCCACGCCCCATGAAACTGGTGGCAACAGGGATGCCCAGTTTTTTGCAAAGGGCGGAGATCTTGTCTTCCAGATCATAACGGCGGGCCTCGACCCCGACCAGAATGGCAGGTTTTTCAGCCGATTTCAGCTTTGCCATGATTTCAAGTGCGCAGGCGCGGGCACCTTCCGGGTTTGAGGGGGCGAGAACAAAAGGGGGCACCGGCGCACAGGCCACATTGACCAGATCGCGCGGAATTTCGATATAGACCGGGCGCGAAAGGTTGCGGGCCGCATCCAGAACCCTGGCAATTTCCTGCGGAGCTGTCTCGGGATCATCCAGAACTGCCTGTGCACAAGTCAGTTCCTGGTAGATGGCCAGTTGCGAGTTCAGCGTTTTTACCTGATGGTGCAGGCCAAGGCCGAGTTCGCCCTCGCCCGCGCCGGGCGCCCCCGAGATGACAACCAGCGGGGATTTTTCCGCATAGGCCTGCGCCACGGCATTGACCATATTCAGCGCGCCGGCCCCATATGTGACCACGGCCACGCCGAGTGTGCAGTTGATGCGTCCCGCGGCATCGGCGGCATAGCCGACACCGGGTTCATGGCTAAGGGTGTGCCAGGGCAGGATGTCGCTATCCTCGATCACGCGAAAGAATGGCAGAACAAAATCTCCGGGTATGCCAAAGATGCGGTCTGCACCACGTGCTTTCAGGGCATGCAACAGGGCGGTGGCGATCGTTTCTGACATGGGCACTCCGACGGTGGGCAGGTGGTTTGCAGTCTGCATATCCGTTGCATCTGCAATGGAAAAGAGAAAACAGCGACAATGATCAGTTTGATTTCAGCCAATCCATTACCGCCGGACGCACCGATTGCGCACCACTGTCACGTGCCTTGTCGATCACCTCGCGCACTTCTTTCAGGCTGGAGCGGCGCAACAGGTTCTTGACCGGGCCGATTGATGCCGGTCGCATGGATAGCGAGCGCAGCCCGATTGCAGCAAAGCACAGGGCCTCTACCGGTCGGCCTGCGTCTTCTCCACAGAACGAGAGCATTGTTTCCGTTTCATTGCAACGCGTTATGATATTTTCCAAAAAGTTCAGAAAGCTGACGTTGAGGGTGTCATAGCGCCGGCGTACCCGTTCGTTTTCGCGATCGGCTGCAAAGAAAAACTGCTTCAGGTCATTGCCGCCGATCGAGATGAAATCGGCCATTTCAAAGAACTGGCGTGGCGCAAAGGCCAGCGAAGGTGTTTCCAGCATCGCCCCCACTTCCAGGGTTTCAGGCAAAGCGTGTTTGAGCTTTGCTTCGCGTTCCAGGGCCTGGGCCAGTTGCTCGCGGGCATCAATGAATTCCTCGAACTGCGCGACGAAAGGAAACATGACAGACAGGGGCCGGCCGTTTGCGGCGCGGATCAGCGCCTGAAGCTGCATGCGCAACACACCGGGCTTGTCGAGCCCAACCCGAATGGCACGCCACCCCATGGCCGGGTTTGGTTCGTCCTGGGGTTTCATATAGGGCAGCACTTTGTCTGATCCGATGTCGAGCGTGCGAAACACCACCTTTTTGCCTTTGGCTGCATCAAGTACGCGCGCGTAAAGCGCTGCCAGTTCACCGCGTTTCGGCACCTTGTTACGGATCAGAAACTGCAATTCCGTGCGAAACAGCCCGACACCATCGGCGCCGGAGCTTTCAAGCGAGGGCAGATCCGCCATCAGCCCGGCATTCATGGTCAGGCTGATATGGATGCCGTCCTTTGTCTTGGCGGGTTTGTTGCGGATCGAGGCGTATCGTTTTTGGGCCTCGGCCTGCATGGCGACCTTGTCGCGAAAGGCCGTGGCAACGGTATCATCTGGCCGTAAATGCACGATGCCCTCATCGCCATCCACCATGATCGGGTCGCCGTTGAGCGCCTCGGTCGTGATGGGGCCGGCATTGATCACCAGCGGTATGGCCAGGGCGCGGGCGACGATGGCGGCGTGGCTTCCCACCGAGCCTTCTTCCAGAACGATTCCGCGCAGCGATCGCCCGTAATCCAGCAACTCACCGGGGCCGATATTGCGGGCAACAAGGATCGGGTCCGCCGGAATTTCAGCCCCGGTGTTGCTGCCCTGACCTGTCAGGATCCGCAACAGGCGATTGGACAGATCATCAAGATCATGCAGACGCTCGCGCAGATAGGCATCGGGCACCTTGCTCATGCGGGTGCGGGCGGCGGTCTGTTCTTTTTCAACGGCGGCCTCGGCGGAAAGCCCCCCCTGTATGGCTTCCTCCATGCGGCGTATCCAGCCACGGGAATTGGCGAACATCCGATAGGTTTCAAGAACCTGCGTTTGTTCCTTGTCCCCCACCGGGGCAGCGGACAGCATCTCATCCACCGAGACCCGAAGCCTGTCAAAAGCGTCCTGCAGGCGCTTCTTTTCGGTTTCCGGATTGTCGGCAATGGGGTTGGTGACGACAACGCGCGGTTCGTGTAAATATACGTGGCCTTCGGCAGCGCCTTCCTGGCCAACATTTCCGCGGAACATGAACGGTCTTTGATGCAGGGCGGCCAGCGCAGCGCCTTCGCCCTGAAAGGCCCCCAATTCTGTCATTTCGGCCAGCACCATGGCGACGACCTCGAGGGCGTAAACCTCGTCATCACTGAATTTTCGCGGCTCTTTGGTCTGGACGACCAGAACACCCAGGCCTTCTCCCAGCCGCTGGATGGGAATGCCCAGAAATGAGGATAGAACCTCTTCGCCCGTTTCCGGCATGAAGCGAAACCCGCGTTCAGACGGGGCGTCAGCCGTGTTGACGACCTGTGCATCCCGTGCCACGCGCCCGACAAGCCCTTCTCCCAGCCGCAGGCGTGTCTGGTGAACAGATTCGGGTTTAAGCCCGTGGGTTGCGCAAAGTTCAAGGGTTTCCTGATCGCGGAACAGATAGATCGAGCACACGTCGGTGCGCATCGATTCCGCGATCAGCCCGGTGATCCGATCGAGCCGCTCTTGCCCTGCGCTGCCTTCGGCCAGCGCTTCGCGCAAGCGTCCCAGCAGTTTGCGGCTTTCGCTTTCTCTTGGTTCAGGCATATTCCCTTTCGGGGCCGTTCTCAGGCCACTTTTTCCAATTCAAAAGCATCATGCAGGGACTGTACGGCCAATTCCATATATTTCCGGTCGATCAGCACGGAAATCTTGATCTCGGAGGTTGTAATGACCTTGATGTTTATTCCCTCATCCGAAAGCACCTGAAACATCTTTGCCGCAACACCGGCATGGCTGCGCATTCCGATGCCCACCACGGACACTTTGGCGACATCGGTATCGGCAACAATATCATGGAAGTTGATATCGCCGCTTGTCTTGGCCTCCTGCATGGCGCGTTCTGCCCGCGCAACCTGTTCGACCGGGCAGGAAAAGGTCATATCGGTGCGGCCTTCCTCGGAAATGTTCTGGACAATCATGTCGACATTCACGCCAGCCTCGGACAGCGGGCCGAAAATGGCGGCGGCAATGCCAGGGCGGTCGGCAACCGAAATCAGGGTCATCTTGGCTTCGTCCCGCTGATAGGCAACTCCGGCAACCACATTCTGTTCCATGATTTCCTCCTCGTCGCAGACCAGAGTGCCTGCATTTTCATCATACTCTTCAAAACTGGAGAGCACCCGCAGTTTGACCTTGTAGCGCATGGCAAGCTCGACACTGCGGGTCTGCAGCACCTTGGCCCCCAGCGATGCCAGTTCCAGCATTTCCTCGAAGGCGATGCGATCAAGTTTGCGGGCCTTGGATTCAATACGCGGATCTGTCGTGTAAACCCCATCGACATCTGTATAGATATCGCAGCGTTCCGCGTCAAAAGCGGCAGCGAAGGCAACAGCGGTCGTATCTGAGCCGCCCCGCCCCAGCGTTGTGATACGGTTTTCCGGGCTGATGCCCTGAAATCCGGCGACCACAGCCACACGCATACCCTCGGAAAACTTGGTATTGATATTGTCTGTCGGGATATCCATGATCCGGGCCGCGCTGTGGGCGGATGTCGTCAGGACCGGCACCTGCCAGCCCTGCCAACTGCGCGCCGGGATGTCCATTTCCTGCAAAGTCAGCGCCATCAGTCCGGCGGTAACGTTTTCACCGGAACTGACGACAGCATCATACTCGCGCGCGTCGAACAGCGGGGAGATTTCATTGACCCAGCCGACCAGTTCGTTGGTCTTGCCCGACATGGCCGAAACAATGACGATCACATCATGGCCATTGGCCACCTCGCGCCCTACACGCTTGGCCGCGCGGCGGATGCGGTCCAGCGAAGCCACCGAGGTGCCTCCAAATTTCATCACAAGCACTGGCATTCTGCCCCCTGCTAGCCGGTCATGCGTAAACGCGCCTGTCTTACGTTGGGCGGGGGCGAAGGGCAAGTCCGGGTTGATGGCAAAACAGGGAAAGCGGGATCAGTTTGTCTTGCGTTTCGGAACGAATGGTAAGGGAGCAACGGGAACGCCATCCTCGATCAGGGATTTTGCCTCGTCAATTCTGGCTTCGCCATAAATCGGTCGTTCGGGGGCTTCGCCGGTATGTATGGCACGGGCCTCGCGGGCGAACTCCATGCCAACATAATCCGAGTTGGCCTCTACTTTTGCCTGAAGCTCCGCCAGCATCTTTCGTTTAAGCGCCTCTTCGGAGCTGGATGGGCCCGCCAGAGGACGGGTCTCAGCCGGTTTCATAGCTTTCGATGCACTGCGTGAGGGACGAATGCGGGGCGACATGACAGATTTGGAAATATCGCTGGAGCCGCAAGTTGTGCAGGTGATCATGCCGGACGCACACAGTTTTTCAAAGGCTTCAGAAGACTGAAACCAACTGTCGAATTGGTGATCGTCAGGACATTTGAGCGTGTAGCGGATCATGCGCGGCCTAATAATTGTTGCACGACAGATGTGGGGTATTGCGCCAGTGAAATCAAGCGACCTAACGGCGCAGACGCCTTGGGTCAAAGCTGCGGATCAGTTGGGCCAGCTCGGGTTCCGATACCAGAGCGGCCGCTTTTTTCTGTGAGAACCACTTGCGCTTGCGCTGCGCGGCCTCTGGGAAATCCTTGAGGAGTTTCTTGACACTCAACGGAAACACGGCAACGACACATGGCAGATTATCCTCGCCCGGAAGGTTCTTGCGATACGAAAAAACACCCAGCACCGTATCATATACCTTGCCTTCAACCCCGGCTTCCTCAAACGCCTCGGTTGCCGCGGCACCAGAGGGTGTTTCGCCATGCATTGGCCAACCCTTCGGAATGATCCAGCGTCCGGTCCCGCGACTTGTGATCAGCAGCACCTGAACCTTGTCTTCCTGCACACGAAAACACAACGCACCGAATTGGGTGCGAACATCGCGCTTTGATGCGGATTCCAGCCGCATCGGTAACAGTTTGGGTTTTGCTGCGGTCATTCGTTTCTTGCCGGCCTTGCCCGATTTCTTGTTGCTATCCGCAGTTTTTAGCGGTTTTTTCTTTTTCATAGATTAAAAATAGCCATATTTTCCACAATGGAAAGGCATATTACAATATATAGTATCGTTTTTGTCGCAATCCGCTAATGGTTGCAAGTGACTCACCATGCAGCTATTTCGCCATGCGCGCCACCTCTGGCACACCGCCTTGCAGGATTGTGGCAAACCAATCCGTATCTATGTTGCCGCCGGAAAGAATCAAACCGACTTTCTTGCCTTGCAGGTTTTCACGCTCTTGCAGCAGTGCCGCCAATGGCGCGGCACCGGCGCCTTCGGCCAGATTGTGAATATCCCTGAAATACACCCGGATGGCATTGGCTATTTCCGGGTCACTGACAGAAACGATGCGTTCGGCCTTGCGCGAATAGATGTCAAAGGCAGATTGTACCGGCACGCGTACCGCCATGCCATCGGCAAAAGTATGCGCGGAGTTTGTTTCGACCAGATCGCCGGATTCAACAGAAAGTTTTACGCATCTGGCATTCTCGGAAACGACACCGACGATTTCAGTTTTCAGCCCCAACGCATCCCTGGCGGCGATGGTCCCGCATATCCCGGAGCCACACCCGATCGGAACAAATACAACATCCAGATCGGGATGTGCAGTAAAAAGTTCCAGCCCATAGGTCGCAACGCCGCGCAGCAGTTCCGGGTGGAAAGGCGGGACCATAAACAGGTTTTCAGCCGTGCTCACGCGCATGGCTTCGGATTTGGCTTCGTCAAAATCCGCCCCGAACTCAATGACTTGGGCGCCATATGCCCGCATCGCATCATTCTTTTCAGCAGAGTTTCCACGCGGTACATATATCTTTGCAATCAGCCCTTTGGCGGTCGCCGCACGGGCCTGGCTCTGGCCATGGTTGCCTCTCGTTGCGGTTATGATGCCGCGGGCATCGGGATGGTGGGCGACCAGCCAGTCCATCAGCGTTATGCCGCCGCGTACTTTGAACGCGCCGGTCGGGGCATGATTTTCATGTTTCACCACCACCTCGGCCCCGATGCGCTTTGACAGCTGCGGCCATGATATTTGCGCGGTCGGGGCCATCTGGGCATAAACAACATCCTGGGCGGCCTTCAGTTCGGCTAGGGAGAAAAGGGGTGGCATCGCTGGCTCCTTGAACAAGGTCAGCATCTCCTACTTTTTTCAGCGTGGCTTGTCACGTCGGATATTCAGGGCAATGCCGGTTCCATCCGGTGCTCGCCTCAGGTCCCCGAGGCATCACCAGAACTGTTGACGGCGGCAATGAAACTGTAGCCGATACCGTGAATCGTCTTGATAAAGGTCGGATCCTGCGGGTCTGGCTCGATCTTCTTTCGCAACCTTGCAATGTGCACATCAATGGCCCGGTCGCCAGAAAAGCTGTCGCGCCCCCGGGCGATGTCCAGCAACTGGTTGCGGCTGAACACCGTGTGCGGTTTCTTGACCAGCGCATGCAGAATTTCGAATTCGGTTGTGGTGATAGGCTCGGATTCGCCGGTATCAGCCCGGATCAGCGACCGTTCGTTTGCGTTCACAATCCAGTTGCCGAACCTGTAAATCTGGGGTTTGGCTGCCGTTTCCGCCCCGCTTGTGGCGGAATCCGCATTGCAGCGCCGCAGGATGGTGCGAATACGCGCCAGCAACTCGCGCGGCTCAAACGGCTTGACCATATAATCATCGGCGCCGAATTCCAGACCGACGACGCGATCAAATGCCTCGTCTCTGCCCGAAAGAACCAGAATGGGCAGGTTCGATTGCGCCCGAATATCGCGGGTGATGTCAAAGCCGCTCTTGCCGGGTAGGGAGATGTCGAGGATGCACAGATCAACGTGCTCGCGGGCCATGACCCTTTCCATTTCGGTTCCGTCTGCCGTGCAAATGACGCGGTATTCCTGCTTTTCCAGATACCTTTTCAGAAAAGAGGTGATCTGCGGGTCGTCGTCAACGACAAGGATGACTTCCTTTTGCGGCATGGTTCCGTTCACATGATTACATCTGAAAGAGCGATTTTCCCTTTCGTGTTACCAGAATGAATTGATCTGGCTCAATTGTGCAAGAGAGATTGTGTGATTGAAGAGAAAGGCTTCGGTTTTATTGAAGAAAGTCAAGAAATGGCGCATGTCGGAAGTTCAAGACGCCACCGCTCGGCCTGGAACGTCGTTCCCGCAGCGATTGTCGGGTCGATCATCCTTGCGCTGGTTCTGGCCGTCATGCTGGGGCTGAGCGCGGAAACCGGGCGGCGGTTCCGCAGTATCGAAGAGGGCTGGCACGAATATTCGCATAACGCCGATCCGCGCGGCATCTGGATAAGCCAGATACGCGGCTTTTTCGGCTATGGTGGGATGATCCACAACTTCAAGAACTATGTATTGCGAAAGGATCCGGTTTACGAAACCGCCCTGAGGATACAGACCGCCAACCTGATGCAGGCCATAGACAGTTATCTTGCCGCAGATCCTGACCCCGTCGAAAAAGATGCCTTGCTGAAAATACGAAAGGTTGTGGAGGAGTATTCACGTAATATTTCAAAGATAACAGATGATATTGCCAAGGGTAAAAACGCCGAGGAAATTGATGCTGACGTGCGGGTCGACGATAGCGAGGCCCTTGCAGCCCTTGCGACGCTGGAATTGCATTGGGCAGAACAGCGGCAAAAGAACCTTGCGGAAATTGTCGGGGCGCTTTCGGAAGGCGAAAATCTGGTCCGCTCGCAGGGCTGGATCATGGCGGGGCTGACTGCGCTCGTCGTGATAATTGCAGGATTGATTTATGCGCTGATGGGGAGTGCCCTGCGGGCGCAGGCTGTGCAGCTGCGGGAGTTGAAAGCCAGAAAAACCGCACAGGAAGAGCAACGCAAGCTGACCTGGGCCATCGAACAGAGCCCGGCGTCGATCATGATCACCGATACCAGCGGTAAAATTGAATTCGTCAACCGCAAGTTCTTTGATCTGACGGGTTACACACGCGAGGAGGTGATTGGTCACAATCCAGGCTTTCTGAAAAGCGGGCACACGCCAGAATCAGTCTACCGTGAGATCTGGGACAGGCTGGCGAGCGGCAGGCCATGGCGCGGTGTGTTCAGGAACCTGCGCAAGGACGGAAGTGCCTATTGGGCCGCGACCCAACTTTTACCGCTTTTGGATGAAAGCGGGAAAATCACCAATTACATCGGAATTGGCGAGGACATAACTGAAAAGCGCCATATGGATGAGCAGATCGCCCAGGTGCAGAAAATGGAGGCTGTGGGCATTCTGGCTGGTTCGGTTGCGCATGATTTCAACAATGTGCTGATGACCATTATCGGAAATACCGAGTTGATCAAACTTGAAGCCGAAGACATGAAAGCCACAGAAGATCTGTTGATTTCCGTCAATCATATTGAACTGGCCTCGAAACGGGCGCGGGCCCTGATTCAGCAGTTGCTGACCTTTGCGCGCCAGCAGCCGGGGCGCCCGCGGCGTCTGAACCTGCACAATGCGATCACCGAGGCAATGGAGCTGATCGAGGTTTCCATTCCGCCAACGATCAAAGTGGTTTATCGCCACATAGCCGAAGATCTGGCCTGCGAAATGGACCCGACGGCGTTTTTTCAGATCATCATGAATCTTTGTCAGAATGCCGCCGAAGCCATGGCCGATAAAGGCGGGGAAATTGTTCTGGATTTGCAGGCCCTGCCCCGGAACCATCCGGATGGTCTTGAGAAACTGCCCAAAGGTGCGATCGGAACCCTTCAGCTTTGTGTCCGTGATACCGGCCCCGGCATTCCGCAAAAGATTGCAGAGCAGATTTTCAACCCGTTCTTTTCCACAAAACCCGTGGGCAAGGGGACCGGTCTGGGGCTGGCAATCGTGCGCAACTGGATGGAAGAGGCACATGGGCAAGTCAGCCTGAGCAGCCTGCCGGGGCAGGGCAGTTGTTTTACCCTTTTGTTCGCGCAGTATCCGGATGTGGCAAGCCACGAAAGCCGGGAAGTCGGCCCGGTACGCGGGCACGAACATATCCTGCTGGTCGATGACGAAGAAGGGCTGCTTTATACCATTCGCCGGATGCTGGCGCGATTGGGTTATCAGGTCGAGGCTTACACCGATCCGACACTGGCGTTGCGCGCATTTCAGGCCGACCCGGACAGTTATGATGCCGTCGTTACCGATTTCATGATGCCAAACCTGAGCGGTATCGAGTTGATCGAAGCGATGCGTTCCATGCGCAAGGACTTTCCTGCGATGCTTTTGAGCAGCTATCTTGGCAAGGGTGACATCCCCGCGGTGACCCCGCGCATTGTCCGCGCGGCCAAACCGATTGACCTGGCCGTCTTGGCCTCAACGCTGCGGGAAACTATTGAAAACAAGGATAAAACGGAACCTGATCAGGCCTGAATCTCTTGGGCGAGGGCCAGCAGTCTGTCCAGGTCGAGGCTGGATTCCATTTGTGCCGCCAGCGCATCAAGCGTTTGTTCGATACTGTCGGCATAAGCCAGTGTGCTGCCCTGGGTGCCCAATTGCCGGAGGAATGACTTTCGGTATGCGTCATTTTTGAAAATGCCATGCAGATAGCATCCGCGGATGCACCCGTTTTCCGACGCGGCACCAACACTCGTACCGTTAACAGAGAGCCAGGGGCGTTTGCAGTCCGGCCCCTCTGTATCGCCGATATGGATTTCATACCCGGTAAATGGTGCCCCGGTGGCCAGACAGTTTCCCTCGACCTGTGTCAGGTGTTTGTGCGGGCGCATCCGGGTCGTCACGTCAAGGAATCCCAACCCCGGATAACGGCCGGCATGGCCTTCTATCCCGTCCGGGTCATCAATTTCAGCCCCCAACATCTGATAGCCGCCGCATATGCCCAAAACCTGCCCGCCGCGCCGGATATGGCCGGCCAGATCGACATCCCAGCCCTGATCCCGAAAAAAGGCGAGATCGGCGATGGTCGATTTCGTGCCGGGGATTACCACCAGATCGGCATCGCCCGGCAGGGCGCGGCCGGGGGGGACAATTTCCACGCTGACATCAGGTTCCGCGGCCAAGGGATCAAGATCATCAAAATTGGCAATGCGCGACAGGCGTGGCACGACGATCTTGAACGCCCCGTCATGATTGGAGGCGATATCCATCACGTCTTCGGCCGGCAGGCGCCAGGCATCGTCAAACCACGGCATAACGCCGATGGCAGACCAGCCGGTACGCAGGGCGATTTCATCAAGGCCGCTGTCAAAGAGGCGGGCGTCGCCGCGAAATTTGTTGATTGCAAAGGCTTTTACCCGGCTGCGATCCGCCGCCGAAAGCACCTGATGCGTTCCGACAAGTTGGGCAATGACACCGCCGCGGTCAATATCGCCCAGCAGCACTACCGGGGTGTTTGCAGCCTCGGCAAACCCCATGTTGGCGATATCGCCCTGGCGAAGGTTGATTTCGGCAGGGCTGCCGGCACCTTCAACCAGCACAAGATCGACATCCTTTGAAATACGCCGGTAGCTTTGCAGAACTCTGGGCAGAAGGGTGGGCTTCAGGGCTGCATAGTCCCGGGCCTTGACAGTGGTCAGACGCTCTCCCTGGACAATGACCTGCGCACCGGTTTCCGTTTCCGGCTTTAGCAGGACCGGGTTCATATCGACCAAAGGCGCAATGCCACAAGCCCTTGCCTGCAACGCCTGCGCCCTGCCAATTTCTCCTCCGTCACGGGTAACGGCGGCGTTGTTTGACATGTTTTGCGGTTTGAAAGGGCATACGGAAAGCCCGCGCAGGGTGAAGGCACGGGCCAGACCGGCAACAAAAAGCGATTTTCCGACGTTTGAGCCTGCGCCCTGAACCATAAGTGATTTTGCCATAACCCGCCTTTTACCTTACCATGCACAACCAATAGCGACGCGAACAGGGATGTAAAAGGACTGGATGAATACACCAACCCATATTCTGGTCGGGGCAGCGGCATTTGCGCGCCCGCACAAACCCTGGGTGACAATCGCGGCCCTGCTGGGTGGGCTGGTGCCGGATATTTCGCTTTATGTTCTGGCGGGCTGGGCCTTGTTTGTGCAGGGAATTCCCCCGGGCATTGTCTTTGGCACGATGTATTTTTCGCCCGAATGGATGCGGGTATTCAGCATTGATCACGGGTTTCTGACATGGGGTGCGGTTCTGGCATTTGGGATCTGGCTGAAACGCGACTGGTTGCTGGCCTTTGCCGGGGCCGGGCTATTGCATGCGGCAAGCGACTTTCTGTTGCATCATGACGATGCGCGCCCGCAGTTCTGGCCGCTGACCGACTGGGTTTTCAAGAGTCCGGTCAGCTATTGGGACAGCCGATACTACGGAAATATCGTTGCGCCGCTGGAACTGGCGCTGGCATTTTTCATGTGTATTGTCTTGTGGCGGCGGTTTCAGGGGGTATGGCCGCGTGTGGCGATTGGCGCAACCAGTGCGGCCCTTATGGTTCCTCTGGTGATGTGGGGATATTTCCTTGCTGGTGGCGGGGCCGTACATATGCACTGACCCCAAATAAAAACGCCCCCGAACAAGGAGGCGCTTTCAATTCTGGCGGCTGTTCGTTTGAATGGAACGCCTTCAGGCAGCTTCTGCCTGCTGGCGGCGTTCACTTTCCTCGCGCGAAAGGGCGACCGAGGTGCGAACCCCTTTCCCGACAAATGCCATCAGGCCCGCGACAACGCGCTCATTCGGGTCAATGCCGGCGCAGGACAGAACCTCGCGCCCGTCGCGCGAACGTGCCCAGCGGGCAATCTGCTCGGGGCCATTGCCGTATTTCTTGTCGTCTGCGATCGCATCATCCAACGCGGCCAGTACGACCGCCGCAAACAATTTGCGTGAACGGTTGCCTTGCTCGTGGTTAAACGCGGTTCCGTCAACGAAATCTCTCATCTCGTCGTCCTCTTTATTCTTGCTCTTGCATTTCCGGCGTACCGCTCTTTATGACGGATCAGCGATGATTCGGGGAGGCATTCTCGGAATGTCTGCCATGCGCTCAGCGCATAGCTGCATTTTTGTTGCTCTCGCCTCAAATTCATGCACCACCACCCTGTCTGGTTGGCTTGCCAGTATTAGATCACCCATATATAGGGTTGCTGTCCTTTCGATCAACCTTTTCCTTGGGGTTAAGACCTTATGCCTAAAATAAATGGAAACGAAATTCGCCCCGGCAACGTACTGGAGCATAACGGCGGCCTTTGGGTTGCGGTCAAAGTTGACCACGTCAAACCGGGCAAAGGGGGGGCCTTTGCCCAGGTCGAACTGCGAAATCTGCGCAATGGATCCAAACTGAACGAACGGTTTCGTTCTGCCGACAAGGTGGAACGGGTGCGTCTGGAGCAGAAAGATCAACAGTTTCTCTATGAAAACGACGGTATGCTGGTTTTCATGGATATGGAATCCTACGAACAGATCGAACTGCCTGCCGATATTCTGGGCGACCGCAGGCCGTTTCTGCAGGATGGTATGACCGTTGTGATCGAGTATTACGAGTCCGAAGCCCTGAGTGCCCGATTGCCGCAAAAGGTAACCTGCAAGGTGGTTGAGACAGAGCCGGTGGTAAAAGGCCAGACAGCCGCCAACAGTTTCAAACCGGCCATACTGGACAATGGCGTCAAGGTAATGGTCCCGCCTTTCGTGGGCCAGGACGAAGATATCGTCGTCAACACCGAGACAATGGAATATTCGGAACGGGCATGATCCTGATCGGATAGTTCATTACGGGCGGTCAGGCTGGTCGCCCGTTTGCATTTCGCGGGACGACAAACAAAAACACCCCGCAGTCTGAAAAGACCGAGGGGTGCTGAAATGGCTTGGATCGGGTTAAGGTAACCCGACAGACCTTAGTCGACCAGCTTCAACTCGCCGGCAGACTGACGACCGTCACGGCCCTCGATCAGTTCAAATTCAACTTTCTGGTTGTCCGCCAGACCGGTCAGGCCAGCGCGTTCAACGGCAGAAATGTGTACAAACACATCTTTTCCGCCATCTTCAGGTGCGATAAAGCCAAAGCCTTTTGTTGTGTTGAACCATTTAACGGTGCCAGTAGCCATCCGTTTTCTCCTTCTTCAATTACCCGTCACGCGGTATTGCGGCGGGGTCGTGCAGCCAGGTCTTCAGGTCTTCCGGCTGCCTCGAAAGAAGGAGGCGGTCGTCTAGAAAAACTGTTGTCACACGGGACACTTGGAGGCAAAACATGAAAAAATCAAGGGAAAAGAATCCGATTCGGCGGTCTATTGCCAAAAAGAATGAGGAAGGTGTTTATGGATGAAATACAGGTTTATGGTCTGAATTCCTGTGACACCTGCCGCAAAGCCCGCCGGGCACTACAGGCAGCTGACAAGAGTTTCTCTTTCACGGATGTCAGGCTCAATAAGCTTGGCGAGGCAGATTTGAGGCTGTTTTACAATGTGTTGGGCGAGGACCTGATCAACCGGCGGTCGACCACATGGCGCAACCTTGGCGAAAGTGAGAGAGCAAAAGCGCCGGTCTCGCTGCTTCTGGAGTATCCGGCCCTGATGAAACGTCCGGTGATCGAATACCGGGGAAAGCTGTATCTGGGGTGGAATTCGGATGTTCAGTCGGTTTTGCTTGGAAATGAGCCGCCGGCCTCTTAAGTGACAAACTGACGGGCAGGAGGCGAAAATGCGCAACGCGGCAATGATACTGGGAATCATCGGTGGTATAGTCGGCATGTTCATCGGCTTTTTCAGCTATGGCTATACCGAATTCATAAACTGGTTTGGCGAGGTGCCGGATGCGCTGGAGCAGGTGCAGAACGTGGGTGTCGTGCGGACGGCAAGCCTGCTGGCGCCTTTGCTGGCCATCGCCGGTGGCGCCATGGCCCGGTCACATGCACAGGTTGGCGGCGGGTTGATGCTGGCCTCGGCGGCGGGCATGTTTTACGCATTCGGCTTCAATGTATTCACAATGTTTCCAATCGCCATGTGTGCGCTTGGTGGTTTATTGGGGATGGTGGCGATCCGTCCGGACCCGGCCTAACAGGCGATCCAGCGATAGTGGCCCTGCGCCCATGAATAACGGGATCGTCAGCACCGTCATCCAGAGCAGGCGCTGATCCATGATCGTGCCGTCAGACAGGCGATCAAACCACGCCCCCATGGAATCCGGTTCGTCTATCAGCCGCAAACCATACAGATCCGTCAGGGTTTGCAGGGTTACAAACCCGATCATTCCCAGGGCTGCCAGCCTGGTCAGCAGCCCAAAGACGATCAGAGCCGGCAAAAGAAATTCGGCCCATGTGCCAGCCAGAACCACCAGCTTATGAAAGGCCGACAGCGCCTCGGGGTCATATCCTGCGGCCTCGACCGCCCGTGGATAAATCTGGAAATAGGCGCCCGAGGACGGGTTGAAAATACCGCCAAACCCATCGCCAAGCTTTAACCAGGCCGAGTTCCAGAAATAGAAAAGCAGGGTTGCCGCAAAGGTGAACCGCGCCAGGGTGGGTAAAAACCAGGGGCCAACAGCGCGCTCAAGCCATCCGAAGAACGAATTGTACATATTGAATAGAAAGTTCATCGGATTTCCTCATCGTGAATTTCAGTTATTGCTCCATTGGCCAGCAGCAGGCCGAGCGTGGCCGTGAGGTCAAAATCCTCAACCTCGGCAGAGGCTTTCTCTAGCGCATGTCCAAAGCTGGATTTTTCTTGCAGGGCGGCAATGAATCTGGCCCCTCCGTCGGGCAGTAAAACCGGAACCGGATCCAGTTCCGGGCGGACGACCAAAACATCCTCGCTTGCGATTGTGATCTCTGGTGCATCCGCCTCGGTATTTGCGCGCCAGATCGAATGGATCGGCCATTCGGATTGCAGCAGCCGAACGGCGGGGGCAAAAGAAAACCGCGCCACCATCAGCCGGTCGGCTGCAAGGGATTGCAGGGCGTTCGGGTTGATCGGGTTCTGATCCTCTGCGTTGTAAGATTGGCGCAAGGCAAGTTCCAGCCGGGCGATATCCGGCAGATAGGCCAAATGGCTGACGGGTTCGAAATTTGCCAGAAAGCTTGGCATATCCGAACCATAGAGCATCAGAACAGGTGATTTCGGCGGGTGTTGGCGTAGAAAAACACCGGTCATTGCCTTGAAAAATTCCGCGCCCACCAGTTTCTGAACAACAGGAAACGCGACTTGCAGCGCCTCGGTCAGGCTGACGGCAACATTGTTGCGGTAAACATCAAACCGTTTGCCGGCGGGGCCGCCTTGTGGATCCCGCAGAGTGGGCGGTGCCGGGCAATCAGGGTTGAGCAGGGCCGCAACAAACCCGTTCTGGTCGGTCTTTGCAGCCATCAGGCGCTGATCTGTTCGAGATGATCGGCGGCGCGCCGGGCCTCTGCCGCAAGAACAGGCCAGTCCGGCACGTCCGTATCCCATTCAATCAGGGTCGGGCGTGGGCCGGATTTTGCCAGCGTATAGTCCAGAAGGGCCCAAACCGGATCAACCACCTCGCGGCCATGGCTGTCAATCAATAGCGGCGCGCCCATATCATCATGGTCTTCATCATGCCCGCCCAAATGGATTTCGCCCACGTTTTCAAGTGGAAAATCGTCAATATAGCTGCATGGGTCGGTTTGCTGGTTGGTTGCAGAAATGAACACGTTGTTCACATCGAGCAGCAGCCCGCAGCCGGTGCGGTTGCTCACTTCCCTCAGAAACTCGGTTTCCGTCATCTCGCTTTCGGCAAAAGCCAGATAGGATGACGGGTTTTCCAGCAGCATTTGCCGCCCGAGTGTTTCCTGCACCTGATCAATATGCTGACTGACGCGGGCCACGGTTTCCAGGGTGTAGGGGAGGGGCAGCAGATCGTTCAAAAAGGCACTTTCGTGCGTTGACCAGGCCAGATGCTCGGAAAAGCTGGCGGGATTTAGCCAGCCGACGAGGTGTTTCAGGCGCGCCAGATGATCCGGGTCCAGGGGGGACTCGCCGCCGATGGACAGGCCGACACCGTGTACGGATATCGGGAACCGTTCGGCCAGATGCTTTAGTTGGGCAATCGGACGCCCACCGTCGCCCATATAGTTTTCGGCATGGATTTCCAGCCATTCGACCGGTCTGGCATCCTTCAGGATATCACTGAAATGCTGGGGTTTATAGCCAACACCCGGACGATTGGGCAGGTTTTCAAAGGGATGGGGGGACATATCAAGCATGTGGTTGGCTCCAAAGCCGGGCAGAAAAATCACAAACAGGAAATGCCCCTGCCGAAGGCCGGCAGGGGAAACGTGTCTTATGCCGGAACGTCGCGATCCAGGGCCTCGAGAGAGCCTTTGCGCCCACCAGGAAGTTCGATCGACAGGCAAGTGCCGGCAGGGACAGCCTTGAATGCATTGCCCTGGTAATCAACTTTTGAAGTGCCGGCGCAGGTTGTTCCGGGGCCGGCCTTGCAGTCATTCTGGCCGGCAAGGGCAACGCCGTAGCATTTTTCCTTGCCGCCAGCCTGAGCAGGGGCCGCAGTGGAGGCGACAGCAGCGGCAACAGCACCGGCAACAGCGAGGGCTTTCATGTGGTTGGACATGTTAGGTGTTCCTTTTCATCATTTTTTCAACGTCGCAAGGTTGCGATGTGGGAAGGTTATGAAAAGGGGGGCGTAACGCGCCATTCACATCGGCGTGCATCACGTTCGCGTTATAATGTTTCCCGCAATGTTACAAATGATGTTCGGATTATGCTGGATTCGTGCCGAATTTTGTAAAATATTTCATTCCCCGGCATTAATTGTTGCAGGGTAAACCGCTGTTTTCGGCCTGGTTGGCGCCCGGTCTGACTGAGCGGGCGCCTGTGTGTTCAGCGTTGATCGGGTGCCAGTGCTTCTTGCGACAATGATGCAACGGCGTCTTCCAGCGGCATGACTTTGCTCTGTTTCTCGCCAAGACGACGCATTGAAACGGTGCGTTCTTCGACCTCACGCATACCGATGGCCAGAATCGCGGGCACCTTGCCAAGGCTGTGCTCGCGGACCTTGTAGTTGATCTTTTCATTGCGGATGTCGGCCTCGGCGCGCACGCCGGCGGCCTGAAGGGCGGCAACCACTTCGTGCACATAGTCATCCGCATCCGAAACGATCGAGGCGACGACCACCTGGCGTGGGGCCAGCCAGAACGGCAGTTTGCCGGCAAAGCTTTCGATCAGGATGCCGATGAAGCGCTCGAAACTGCCCAGCGTGGCGCGGTGCAGCATGACGGGGCGGTGTTTGGCGCCGTCCTCGCCGATATAGGTGGCGTCCAGACGTTCGGGCAGCACGAAATCCACCTGCAGGGTGCCGCATTGCCAGTCACGGCCAATTGCATCGGTCAGCACGAATTCCAGTTTCGGGCCGTAAAACGCGCCTTCGCCGGGGTTCAGGGTGTATTCGGAACCGGCGGCTTCGGTGGCGGCGATCAGCGCGGCTTCGGCCTTGTCCCAGACTGCGTCCGAACCGGCGCGGGTTTCGGGGCGGTCGGAAAACTTGACGCTGAAACTCTCGAAACCGAGGTCTTTGTAGATCAGCGACAGGAAGTCGATGAAGCGTTTGGTTTCTTCCTCGATCTGGGCTTCGGTGCAGAAAATATGCGCGTCATCCTGCACGAAACCGCGCACCCGCATGATACCGTGCAGCGCACCCGATGGTTCGTACCGGTTGCAGGACCCGAATTCGGCCATGCGCAGCGGCAGGTCGCGATAGCTCTTCAAGCCCTGATTGAATATCTGCACATGACAGGGGCAATTCATTGGTTTCAAAGCATTAACCGACTTTTCGCGGGCGTGTTCCTCGTCCACCTCGACGATGAACATATGCTCCTGATATTTCTCCCAGTGGCCCGAGGCCTCCCACAGTTTGCGGTCCACCACCTGCGGTGTGTTCACCTCGACATAGCCGGCCTCGTTCTGGCGGCGGCGCATATAGTCCTGAAGTTCGGTGTAGATGCGCCAGCCGTTCGGGTGCCAGAAAATCTG
>JALSRG010000088.1 GCA_026984915.1 Marinosulfonomonas sp.
ACTAGGGCCTGTCGCGTTTGATTGAATTCACTTCGCCCGGGTCGCGCAGCGGCCCGGGCATGCGCCCGCCATGGGGCGGGCGCATGCCCGCTGTTTGCAGCAGAGGCGAATCCGATCAGGGGCGACAGGCCCTGGAAAACGGATCAGCCCCAGAAGCCGCCATCGGAATCGTCCCCGGTTTCAGCCATAAGGGCCTGGAAATCGGGGACGGTGATATTGCGCTTGCCCTGAAGCGTAATAAGGCCGTCGCGTTTCAATGCCGAGATTTGTCGGCTGACCGTTTCCAATGTCAGCCCAAGGTAATCGGCCATGGCTTCGCGTGTTAACGGCAGATCGAATGTTAGCGGCCCGTCCGTCTCTTTCAGTTTCAACGATGCATCGCGGCGCGAAATGATCACCAGCAAGCTGGAAATTTTTTCCCGTGCGGTCTTGCGGCCCAGCAAAAGCATCCATTCCCGCGCGGCGTCAAGTTCATCCAGTGTCATTTCCAGCAGACGTTGCGCCAGATGCGGCGTGCGCGCCATCAAATTCTCAAACGGTTTCTTGCGAAAGCAGCACATCACAAGGTCGGTTGTGGCCGTCACGTCATAGGCAGCAAAATCCCGACCAGGGCGGCCAACAAAATCACTCGGAAGCAACAGCCCGACCATCTGGGTGCGGCCATCCTCCATGGTTTGCGTCAACGACGCAATTCCAGAGACAACAGACCCGACAAAATCCATTTTATCGCCAGACCAGACGACGGTCTGTCCAGCCTGAAAGCTGCGATAATATTTCATGGAGTCGAGTTCGACCAACTCATCCGGTTCGCAACGCGCGCAAACCGCTCTGTGGCGTATAGGGCATTCGCCGCACCCTCTGATGGCTGTCGTTATATCCGGCATTGTCTGTTCGCATCGCTTTCTTGATCTCGATCAAAGAGACCCGTCGGTTTCCAAGATAATCCTATCCGAATGACAGGCAATGTACAACTCACCCGGTTGGGCCTCTTTGACGCAAAAGTGCCCAGGTATACAAGCTATCCGACCGCCCCCCAGTTTTCTGGCGGCGTCGGGGCGGCTGAGTTCACCGGCTGGATTTCGAGCATTCCTGAAGGGTCGGATATTTCGCTTTATATCCATATCCCTTTTTGCCGGCGATTATGCTGGTTCTGCGCCTGCAGAACGCAAGGCACACAATCTGCCTCTCCGGTACGCGCCTATCTTGATACCCTGAAGGATGAGCTTGCGCTCTTGAAAACAACGCTTCCGCAAGGGTTGCACCTGTCGCGGCTGCATTGGGGCGGCGGCACGCCAACCCTTTTGCTGCCAGACATGATCACCGAACTGGCCGAAACAATTTTTGACATTGTGCCCTTGGGAAAGAACGGCGAGTTTTCTGTTGAGATCGACCCGAATGAAATCGACGAAGCGCGTCTGGATGCCCTTGCCGCAGCCGGTATGAACCGTGCATCAATCGGCGTTCAGGATTTTGATCCGGAGATCCAGCAGATCATCGGTCGTATTCAAAGCTACGATCTGACCAAGGCTGCCGCCGACATGATTCGCGCTCGCGGGATCAACAGCCTGAATGCCGATATTCTCTACGGCCTGCCAAACCAGACCCCAAAGCGCATTTCAGAAAGTGTACAGAAACTTCTCAGCCTCGCACCGGACAGGGTGGCGCTTTACGGGTATGCGCATGTGCCATGGATGGCCCGTCGCCAGTCCATGATCCCCTCTGATGCCTTGCCCACGCCCGAAGAACGGTTGCGCCTGTTTGAGACCGCCCGCAAACTATTCCTGTGGGATAACTATGCTGAAATCGGGATTGATCATTTTGCCACGACAGAAGACGGGCTGGCCGTCGCCCAGCGCAACGGTACACTCAAGCGGAACTTTCAGGGCTATACCGATGATACTGCGGTCGCGCTGATCGGCATGGGGGCCTCGTCCATTTCACGCTTCCCGCAAGGTTTTGCACAGAATGCGTCCGCCACGTCAGAATACACCAAAGCGATTCGGGAAGGCCGCTTTTCCACCAAACGCGGCCATGTTTTCAGTGCAGAAGACAAGCTTCGCGGCCGGATGATCGAAGCCCTGATGTGTGACTTCCGGATAGACACGGCAGAGATGCTCACAGATTTTGACGTAACAGAAGCGGAACTGAACTCCATGTACAGACAGGCCGCCGACATGTTTGAGGGCCTGCCCGTCATCACAAACACCGGGTTTGAGATTCCACCGAAAGCCCGCCCCCTGACCCGGATGATTGCACGCGCTTTCGATGCCTATGATCTGTCAAAAGCCGGACACAGCTCGGCGGTCTGATCTGCTCAGCCCGTAATATCCAGTTCAACCGGTGTCTGAACCGGCGTCGGGGCTATTCCCCGCCACCTTCGACCGCTTTCAAATCAAATGCCGCCGCCATCAGGGCGCGCGTATAGGCCGTTTCCGGTGCATCGAAAATCTTGTCACTACTGCCGGATTCGACAACGTCACCCTGTTTCATCACGATGACATTATGCGCCAGTGCGCGTACAACGCGCAAATCATGGCTGATGAACAGAAATGCCAGTCCGTGCCGCTTTTGCAGGTCGCGGAGAAGATCGACGATCTGCACCTGCACCGTCATATCCAGCGCGGATGTCGGCTCATCCAGCACAACCAGCTTTGGCCGTAAAATCATGGCACGCGCAATAGCAACCCGCTGACGTTGCCCACCGGAAAACTCATGCGGATAGCGGTGCATACTGTCCGGGTCCAGACCGACTTCAACCATAATATCGCGCACAAGATCATGCTCGCTCTTGCCCTCAGGCAATCCGTGCACCCCCAGCCCTTCGGCAATGATTTCCTCCACTGTCATCCTTGGTGAAAGTGAGCCATAGGGATCCTGAAACACAATCTGCATTTCTGCCCGCAAGGGGCGAAGCTGTCTGGCATGCCATTTTTCGATATGTTGCCCCATGAACACAATCGGCCCTTCGGAATGGATCAGACGCATGATCGCCAGTGCCAGTGTCGTCTTTCCAGAGCCACTTTCCCCGACAATTCCCAGAGTTTCATGTTCACGCACACGAAGTGTCGCGGCATTCACAGCCTTTACGTGACCGACTGTGCGCTTCAGCAATCCGCGATGAATGGGGAACCAGACCCGCAGCTTGTCGGTGGACACCACTTCATCGGCCCCCTGCGGCACCGGATCCGGGCGCCCCTTTGGTTCTGCTTCCAGAAGTTTTCGGGTGTATTCGTGCTTTGGGTTCCTGAACAGTTCTTCCGCCGGCCCATGCTCGACGATCTCGCCATCCTTCATCACGTACACCCGATCAGCGATGCGTCGCACAATCCCCAGATCATGCGTGATGAACAACAGGCTCATGTTTTCGGCCCGTTTCAGTTCGGCCAGCAATTCAAGAATTTGCGCCTGAATAGTTACATCCAGCGCGGTTGTGGGTTCATCCGCAATCAACAGGTCCGGGCCATTGGCCAGCGCCATGGCAATCATCACCCGCTGGCGCTGCCCGCCTGACAACTGGTGCGGATAGGCGCCCAGCCGGGTTTCCGGGTTGTGGATGCCCACCCTGTTCAAAAGCTCGATAATCCGCTTGCGCGCCGCTGCTCCGCGCAACCCCTGATGCAGGGCCAGGCTTTCTTCCAGTTGTTTTTCCAGCGTATGAAGTGGATTAAGGCTGGTCATCGGTTCCTGAAAGATGAAACTGATGTCATTGCCACGCACCTGACGAAGGACCTTTTCATCAGCCCCCAGCATTTCACGCCCCTCATACAGAACCGAGCCGCTCACCCGCGCACTGTCCGGTAACAACGCCACCGTGGACAAAGCCGTCACAGATTTGCCAGAACCGCTTTCGCCAACGATTGCGACCGTCTCTCCGGGGTCGACATGCAGCGATACCTCGTGCACTGCCATGCTTTCCTGCCCGTCCTGCCGGAAAGCAACACTCAGGTTCTCGATCTTCAGCAGCGGGTTCATTCAAAGGTCTTTCTGGGGTCGAATGCATCACGCACCCCTTCAAAAATGAACACCAGCAGCGACAGCATCAACGCAAACACGAAAAACGCGGTGAACCCAAGCCAAGGCGCCTGAAGGTTCTGCTTTGCCTGAAGCGTCAATTCACCAAGCGAGGGTGAGGAACTGGGCAGGCCATAACCAAGATAATCCAGTGAGGCGAGCGTCGCGATCCCCCCCGTAATGATGAATGGAAGAAATGTAAGCGTGGCCACCATGGCATTGGGCAGGATATGGCGGAACATGATCTTGCGATCCGAAACACCCAGCGCCCGCGCGGCCCGCACATACTCAAAGTTGCGGGCCCGCAAGAACTCGGCCCGCACAACCCCGACCAGACGCGGCCAACCAAACAGGATCACAATTCCGACCAGCAGCCAGAAACTGCGGCCAAGAATGGCCGACAGAATGATGATGACATATAGTTCCGGTGTCGATCCCCAGATTTCCAGCATCCTTTGCAGGCTAAGGTCAACCCAGCCTCCGAAATAGCCCTGGATGGCACCGGCAATAACACCGATGGTCGAGGCAATGGCCGTGACAATCAGGGTGAACAGGATCGAAAGACGAAACCCGTATATGACCCGCGCCAGCACATCGCGCGTCGCATCATCCGTACCCAGCCAGTGTTTCGAATCCGGGGGCGAGGGGGCCGCTGTATCAAGTTTGTTCGCCGTGTTGTAGGAATAGGGGATCAGAGGCCAGATCATCCAGCCTTTTTCGATCTTCTGGCCATCTACCATACCGTCCTGGGCATCTTCGATGACACCTTCAGGATCATCAAAACAGATATCCAGCCCCCCGGTTTTTATCAGGCACTGAACCTCGATATCGCGATAAATCGCCTCGGTTTTGAAATCCCCGCCAAAGGCGGTTTCGGGGTAAAAATTCAAGATTGGCACGTATAGGTCGCCGCGGTAGCTGACCAGTATCGGCTTCTCGTTGGCGATGAATTCCGCGAACAGGGACAAGCCGAACAAAAGCAGGAACAGCCAGAGTGACCAGAATGCGCGCCTGTTGCGTTTGAAGTTTCGCCATCGGCGCTGGTTCAGGGGAGAGAGGGCCATGGTCTCTATCCCTCGCGTTTGCCAAAATCGATACGCGGATCGACAAACACATACATCAGATCTGAAAGGATCCCCACCAACAGCCCCAGTAGCCCAAAGGCGTAGAGGGTGGCAAACATCACCGGATAATCGCGGTTGACGGCCGCCTCAAAGCCCATGCGCCCAAGCCCATCCAGTGAAAATATGGTTTCGATCAGGATTGAGCCGCCGAAAAACACGCCGATAAACAGGCTGGGAAAGCTGGCAATCACGATCAGCATGGCATTACGGAAGACATGGCCATATAGCACACGGTTTTCCGAAAGGCCCTTGGCGCGGGCTGTAACCACGTATTGTTTCTTGATTTCATCCAGAAACGAGTTTTTGGTCAGCAAGGTAAGTGTCGCGAATGCCGCAATGGTCGAAGCAAGCACAGGCAGGGTGATATGCCAAAGATAGTCGATGGCCTTGCCTATCAGGCTCAGACTTTCCCAATTTGATGAGGTCAGCCCACGCAGCGGAAAAATCTTCCAATATGACCCGCCGGCAAAAAGGACCAGCAGCAAAATGGCAAACAGAAACCCCGGGATTGCGTAGGCAACAATGATAATTCCGCTGGTCCAGGTGTCAAATTTACTGCCATCACGCACAGCTTTCTTGATGCCCAGCGGGATGGATACCAGATAGGCAATCAGGGTGCTCCAAAGCCCCAGCGTGACCGAGACAGGCATTTTTTCGATAACCATATCCACCACACTGGCAGATCGGAAATAGCTTTCGCCAAAATCAAAGTGCAGATAGCTCCACATCATGTCGAGAAACCGCTGCAACGGTGGTTTGTCAAAACCGAACTGTTTCTTCAGGTCTTCCAGAACTTCGGGCGGAAGGCCACGCGCCCCGGCATAGGCTTCATCCCCCACTGTTGCCTCGGTGCCTGCATCAGCGCCGCCTGCAATGGTTTCGAATGCGTTTCCCTGCCCTTCCATCTGCGCCAGAACCTGCTGAATGGGGCCGCCGGGAACAAATTGGATGAGGGTAAAGTTGATGATCATCATCCCGAGCAGTGTCGGTATGATCAGCAGCAGTCTCCGGAGAATATATGCGCCCATCTGTTTTGTGCCTGCTCTGCCCTGACTGCCTACTGAAAGGCGCCCGCCGCCTTCAGTTTTTCGCCCTTTTCAGCGTTATACCACCAGAAATCCAGATTGCCCAAGGCATAGGGTGGCAAGGTCTCGGGATGTTCATACATATTGTAGTAGGCCACTGTATGCACATTCTTGTTCCATTGGGGCACCCAGATACGCAGAGCCCGCAAAACCCGATCCAGCGCATGAACCGACGTGGTCAGTTCTTCCTGTGTCTTGGCGGCCAGAACGATATCAATCAACTTGTCTACGGCCTCGCTCTTCAACCCTGTCTTGTTGAATGTCGATGTATCCGCCGTTTCCGAGCCGAAATACTGGCGCAGTTCGGTTCCGGGAATATAGCTGGTGGCCAGATTGCCGGTGATGATATCGAAATCGTAACTTGGCGGGCGCTCTCGCTGCTGCATTTGCGCGTTGTCGATAAAGGTATGCCGTGCATCCACGCCAAGGCGTTTCAGGTTTTCGACATAGGGGTTGATCACCCGGTTGAAGGTTTGACTGTCATTCAGAAACTCAACCGTCAGCAGTTCCCCCCTGGCATTGCGCCGCATCCCGTCACTGCCCACAGTCCAGCCCGCAGCTTCCAGCAGATCCGATGCCTTGCGAAGGGCCTTGCGGTCCAGCGGGCGGCGCGGCGAGGAAACATACTGTGTTACCGGCTCCGAATCCAGGACTCCCGGCGGCAGGATATCGGCCAAGGGTTCCAGTATTGCCTTTTCCGCGGGTGTTGGCAGCCCGGTTGCCGCCAGATAACTGTTGTCCCAAAACGAATTGATCCGTTCATACAGCCCATAAAACAGCGTTTCATTGGACCACTCGAAATTGAACATCAGGCCAATAGCCTCACGCACGCGCGGATCCTGAAACTTTGCGCGCCGCATGTTGATGATAAAGGCTTGCCCGGTCGCCTTGTCCCCGCTGGGCAGCGTGGCTTTGACGATTGTGCCGTCTTTGATGGCCGGAAAATCGTACCCGGTTGCCCAGATCTTGGAGGAAGCCTCGTTCCTGAATGTATAACTGCCACCTTTGAAACCTTCAAAAGCTGCATTGTAATCAGCGTAATACTCAATTCTGATACGATCAAAATTGTTGCGGCCGATGTTGATAGGCAGTTTTTCACCCCAATAGTCAGGGTTTCGTTTGTAAGTAGCGCTCTGTCCGACTTCCAGCTTGTCCACAACATATGGGGCAGAACCAAGCATATGATCCAGCGTGCTTTCTGTGAAATCAAAGTTCTTTTTGACAAAATCCGCTTTGGAAAAAACCGGGATTCCGCCGACATCCTGAATGACATCCCGTGTCGGAATACCTTTCTTGAAAGTAAACTTGATACGATGCGGGTCCAGCATCTCGACACTTTCAACCTTCTTGGCCAACTGCACCCGGAAACTGTTCAAACCTTTCGTCAGGAAGGTTTGATAGGAAAACTCGACATCTTCGGCTGTTAGCGGACTGCCATCTGAAAACCGGGCCTCCGGGCGCAGATTGAAAATCACCCAACTCCGGTCTTTCGGATATTCAAGGCTTTCGCACAGCAGGCAATAGGCCTCGCCGATCGTGTCGTCCGTCCCCGCCAGCAGGCTCTCAAAAAAGATGGATGACAAGCGCTCGGCACGTCCCTTGATCGTATAGGGATGCATGGAATCATACGAACCAAAGGCCCAGATCGACATTTCCCCCCCCTTGGGGGCATCCGGATTGACATAGTCCAGATGCTTGAAATCAGCAGGGTATTTCAGATCGCCGAAGGTGGATATTCCATGTGATTTGATAATCTCCTCTTGCGCCCGTGCCGCCAACACACCAAAGATCAAAACCGTTACCATGACGATCAGACCGACAGGCTGCATCACAGCTTTCAGCCATCGGGCACGGAACACCTGATCGGAAATGGCTCTTGCGCGGGTCTGAGTCATATTCTGCCTCCAGATATAAATTCGCTTTGTCCAAGCTAACGGGCCGGAACACAGTCTTGCAAGTTACGAAAAGTTAAGAAAGTGTGATTCCCTGCTTCCGTTTGCAGCATATCAAAAGAAAGGCCGCGCTGAAAAACAGCACGGCCCAAAATTCCACGTTTTCGCCTGATCATTCGCCAATGGTTGAAAGGTAAGCTATCAGGTTGGCTCTGTCGGTGATTTTCTTCAGCCCGGCAAAGCTCATTTTTGTTCCCGGCGCATAATCCTTTGGCTTGGTCAGGAAGATGTTCAGCCGCTCCGGTTCCCAATTTCCACCCAGCGACTTCAGCGCATCCGAATATTTGAAGCCTTCCGCAGTTGCCACCGGGCGCCCGACAACACCGAACAAATAGGGGCCGGTTGCATTGGCGCCTTTTTCCAGCTTGTGGCAGGCTTTGCATTTGCCAAACACCTTGGCGCCTTTTTCGGCATCCGCTTCGGCCAGAATGGCAGCAAAATCCGGTTCGGCTTCTTGTGTTGCCTGCTCTTCGCCGGCAGCAGAACCACCGTCGTCAGTTTCCACCACATAGGCCTGAACCTGCTCTTCGCCTTCACCGCCACCGGTCGCGTACAAGGCCCCTGACACCATGTAGATCAATAGATAGGCCAGCAGAGCTCCGCCAAAGCCACCGATGATTTTCACGAGCCGCATTGTGTTGAACATGTCGCAATCCATTTTATCCGCAGGTTACGGTTATCTATCCGCTTCCCCCATGCTCCTGCAAGGTGTAGTTTCTCTTTTCACTGGGGAATTTTCATTTTGTCTGCGGAGACTGCAATATGACGTCAGTTATCGCCTTCCAGGGGGAGCCGGGAGCCTATTCACATCAGGCCTGTGTCGAGGCACGGCCGAACATGGAGGCCCTGCCGTGTCGTACCTTTGAGGATGCAATAGAGGCCGTTAGAAAGGGCGATGCCGACCTTGCCATGTTGCCGGTCGAAAACTCGACCTACGGGCGTGTCGCCGACATCCACAGCCTGCTGCCTGAATCCGGTCTGCATATTATTGACGAGGCTTTTGTGCGTGTGCATATCAATCTGCTGGCTTTGCCCGGCACACCCCTGTCCAAAATCGAACGCGCCATGAGCCATACCGTTTTGCTGGGACAGTGCCGTGAGTTTTTACAGGAACATGGAATTCACCGAATTGCCGGGGCGGATACCGCCGGATCGGCACAACATGTTGCTGAAACGGGTGATGAAACCCTGGGGGCACTTGCCTCTGAACTGGCTGGTGAAATCTATGGCCTTGATGTTGTTGCGCGACACATCGAAGATCATGATCGGAACACTACACGTTTTCTCATCATGTCGCGTGAGCTTGATCTGAAGCGTCGCGGCAGTGCCGGCATGATGACAAGTTTTGTTTTCAGTGTTCGCAACATCCCGGCAGCACTGTACAAGGCTATGGGTGGTTTTGCGACAAATGGTGTAAACATGACAAAGCTGGAAAGCTATATGGTGGGGGGCAATTTCACGGCCACCCAGTTTTACGCCGATATCGAAGGCCATCCAGATGACCGAAATGTTCAGCTTGCCATGGAAGAGCTGGATTATTTCACCGATCAGATAACGCTATTGGGGGTCTATCCTGCCGACCCCCGCAGGCGTTGAAACATCATCTGTACAGTTGTGGCCCCTTATACTGGTCCTCAACCTCCATCGCAAATCTCGCAATGCGCAATTTGAATTTGCGGGTCAGGCTGGCCTTGGCCAGTTTCAGAGATTGCAAGACCAGTCGGGCTGTCATCGTGCGCGGCCGCATTTCCAGTTGAATCTTTAACCGGGTACGGCTGCGCGACAGGGCCATCAAATCTATAACAAGATCGCCATCCAGGCCGCCGGATTCTGATTCCACCGCCAAACGGGTCGGACTATCAAGCTCGACCAGTTTGGCCTTTAGCGGGCGCATTTTCCCCCGATAGGGAAATACCGCTTGCCAACTCGTGCGAATGCCATCGGGAAAAACGTGTTCTTCACGCTGAATCTCGGCTCCGCGCCGCATGGCCGATTTTTCAAAAGCATCAAAATTGGATACCGCCCGAAAGACGTGTTCGATAGGTGCGTCGATATCCTCTCTCGTTGAAAACTTCATGCCTGGTTGACCGATCTGGGTTCGCTTTACTGTTTGTCGCCTTAATCCAAACGATCTGCAAGCCAGTTGGACAGTAAAAAATGGGCAATTGAGCCTTTGCGGGCGGGCGTCATATCCGGCCGGTTCCCCGCAAACACTTCCATCATCTCTTCACGTGTTATCCACATGGCTTTTTCAATTTCCTTGGGATCAACCTCAATCGCGTCGCTTATGGCAAATCCGCGGCACCCGATCATGAGCGAGGCCGGAAATGGCCATGGCTGCGAAGCAAGGTAATCTACCCTTCCAACCTGCACTGCAGTTTCTTCCGCCACTTCACGGCGCACCGCCGCCTCGACAGTTTCGCCCGGCTCCAGAAACCCGGCAAGTAGCGAATACATGGTTTCCGGCCATCCGGGACTGCGACCAACAAGAACGCTGTTCCCGCGCAGGACAAG
Organism: Marinosulfonomonas sp.; assembly: GCA_026984915.1. Lineage (GTDB taxonomy): Bacteria > Pseudomonadota > Alphaproteobacteria > Rhodobacterales > Rhodobacteraceae > WFVA01. The sequence goes on from JALSRG010000088.1 coordinate 10,687, forward strand.
CATGATGACAACAGGGTCCGTTCGCGGGAAATGCTGCCGGCCACAAGCATTGCAATGCCGTTGCCACCCCCCCTGAGAAACCTCGGTTTTCTCACCGCAGTTCGAACAGAACCCGTGAAACCGGTGCCATTCGAACAAAGCCCTTGCTGTTGCTGCCAACTCTGCATCCAGTGGAGAAAACTGCGACATGACGCTGCGAATTTCAGTAAAACTCCGATCAGCGGGCAAAGCAGGATGTTGCTGTACACTTTTGTCAATAAACTGCGCCAATGCTTCCGGGTCCAGGTTTTCCGGCTCCCAGGCTGACAGATCGGCAGCAAAATGGGGGGCGTTCTCTATGAAACCCAGCAACAAACGGGTATCCGATGCGGATTCCAGAACGGCATGGTCGGTCGGCACCCAACAGATTGCGCCATCGTCCGATACCAGCGGTTTGCCCCGCCAGACCGGTAGAACGCGCGCATTCTTGTCGCCCCACAGTTCGGAAGACCTGCCGCGCTGGTGGGCGGCCCGATCCAGGCCACTTTCATAACTTCCAGTGCCATTCAGGCCGCCAAAAGTCACCGTTTCTGCTATTTTCATTCGACCTACCCATTCCTTTGCGCCATCTGACACAGCACGGGTCGGAAATGCAATTAAGCTTGCCCCTCAAAAGGGAAAAACAACCACAAGCGGAAAATATTTCCCATGCTCGCGCAATATCAACTGGCAAGTTTATGCCGGCGAGGCTACTGTCACGACATCGTCATGTTATGCTTGCTGGAAATAAAGACCAATAACACCGGAGGCTAACACCATGACTTGCAAACATATCAATCGCCGGCATTTTCTGGCTGGAACAATTGCAGGAACATCATTGATCGCCCTTCATCCCTTCTCGGCTCGTGCAGCAGCAAATCAGGCCCACCTGCGGATCATGGAAACCACGGATTTGCACGTGCATGTTTATCCCTATGACTACTATTCTGACAAACCCGTCGATACAGTCGGTCTGGCCCGCACGGCAACCCTGATCAAGCAAGTCCGTGACGAGGCCACCAATTCCATGCTGATCGACAATGGTGATTTCCTGCAGGGCAACCCTATGGGCGATTACATAGCCTATGAACGCGGGATGAAGGATGGCGATATGCACCCCATCATCATGGCAATGAACACACTTGGTTTCGAGGCCTCCACCCTTGGCAACCACGAGTTCAATTATGGCTTGGATTTCTTGATGAAATCCGTTGCCGGCGCAGAATTTCCAGTGGTTTCCGCCAATGTTGTACTAGAGCGCGGCGCGGCCCCTCGAGATGATAAAACGCTGCTCAAACCCTGGGTGATCGTAGATAAAACGGTGACTGACGGATCAGGAACGGATCACGCGATCCGGATCGGTCTGATCGGTTTTGTTCCGCCGCAGATCATGAACTGGGACAGGCGCCACCTCGAAGGCAATGTTTCAACGCGCGACATCGTTGAGGCGGCACAGTCCTTCGTGCCCGTGATGAAAGAGGCTGGCGCGGACATCATCATCGCACTGTCACATTCAGGCATTGCCGCAGGTCAGGGGGATGGGCTGGAAAATGCCTCGCTTCAGCTTGCAGGCGTGGACGGGATCGACGCGATCCTGACCGGCCATCAGCACCTGGTTTTCCCAAGCGACCGGTTCGAGGGGCTGGCAGGTGTGGACACCAATGCAGGCACCTTGCAAGGCAAGCCAGCCGTGATGGGCGGCTTCTGGGGCTCGCATATGGGTTTGCTTGATCTGATGCTGGAACGCGACGGCAACAGTTGGCGCATTGCGGCACACACCGTCCAGGCACGCCCGATTGCACAGCGCAACAAGGACCGCAGCATAACCCCCCTGGTGGAGAGCCAGCAGGCCGTGCTGGATTCGGTTGCCCAAATTCACAAGGAAACACTTGAATACATCCGCCGCCCGGTCGGTAAAACCACCGCGCCGCTTTACAGCTACTTTGCATTGGTGGCGGATGATCCGTCGGTTCAGATCGTTTCAGCCGCGCAAAGCTGGTATATCCGCGACATGATGAAAGGCACGCCTTATGAAAGCCTGCCAATCCTTTCGGCCGCCGCGCCCTTCAAGGCCGGTGGCCGCGGTGGCCCGGAATACTTCACTGATGTTCCCGCTGGCGCCATTGCCATCAAGAATGTGGCTGATCTCTACCTCTATCCGAACACGGCCCGCGCGGTAAAGGTAACGGGCGCCCAACTGAAGAACTGGCTTGAACGTTCGGCCGGAATGTTCAATCAGGTTACGCCGGGCCAGCAAGATCAGGTTTTGCTTAACCCGGATTTCCCCAGTTATAATTTTGATGTGATCGATGGGGTAACCTACGGGATAGACCTGTCGCAACCCTCGAAATATGCGCCGAAAGGTGATCTGATAAACCCGGACGCAAACCGCATCACTGACCTTGAGTACGAAGGAAAGCCGGTAACGCCAGATCAGGAATTCATCATCGCCACAAACAACTATCGCGCGGGCGGCGGTGGCCATTTTCCGGGTGCAGACGGCTCAACCACCGTTTTTGAGGCCCCCGACACCAACCGCGACGTGATCGTGCGCTATATCGTGGAAAAAGGCACCATAAACCCCACCGCAGACGACAACTGGCATTTCGTTCCGCTGCCCGGAACATCCGTTCTGTTTGACACCGGGCCAAAGGCGATAAACTATCTGGCCGATCTGAAAGGGCTGAAAATTGAACCCGCAGGCGATGGCCCGGATGGTTTTGCCCGTTTCAGGATAGACCTCTGAGCAAGAGACATCAGAGTTTCAGAGTCCTATGGATATTGCCTCCTGCGTCACCGAAATTGTTGCCTGTGCCAGAATCCTTGAAACAACCCCACACCGAACGGACAGGCGGCTGACATTTCTCATGAAGGAAAAGAGCACGTGAATAACACCATCCCCGGCCCTGATGGCCAGCCCCGCTGCCGCTGGTCCGGTGCCGCGCCCGAGTTCATGGAATACCATGACACCGAATGGGGTTATCCCGTTGCCGACGACCGCCGCCTGTTCGAAAAACTGTGCCTTGAAAGTTTCCAGTCGGGCCTGAGCTGGCGCACCATTCTCGCCAAGAGAGAAAATTTCCGAAAAGCCTTCCATAATTTTGATTTCAACAGAATCGCGCGGTTTTCCGGGCAGGATGTTGAACGCCTGCTTCAGGATGCCGGCATCATACGCCACCGCGGCAAAATAGAAGCCGTGATCAACAACGCCCAGCGCATGCAGGAACTTGTGAAAAGCGAAGGGACTCTCGCGGCTTACATCTGGACGTACGAGCCAGACCCGAAAGACCTTCCGGCACCACAAACTGCCTCCACCTCGCCCGAGTCTGTCGCCCTGTCAAAAGACTTGAAGAAAAGAGGTTGGAAATTTGTCGGGCCGACCACGGTCTATGCTTTCATGCAGGCAATGGGGCTGATCAATGATCACGCCAAAGGTTGCATGATACGGGACAGGGTCGAGGCTGCGCGCACCGGTTTCAACCGGCCAGAATAATATGCAGCATTCACGGTTCTGACCCAGAGCGTGGACAATGGGGTTTGCTTTTCTGTATGACAGGCAAAACCAATCTGTTACGGATGCTTTCATGAAATGGTTCAAATTTCTGGCATTGGCGCTGATTACCGTGCTTGTATACTTTTATGTCAGCAAACCTTCCCCCGAAGAGGTCGAAAAATACGTACACGCGGTTGCAATGTCGCAACTTCAGGCCAAGGATTTGGAACCCTCCGCCACAGTGCTTGAAAATGCAGCCTTGATGGGGTGCAAGCTCGATCCGGACTCCTGCTATGATGTTTTGCGAAAACTGATTGATATCAATTATGAAGATAAATTCCTTTACGCAAAGATAACGATTACCGGGATTGGTCCGAGCAATCATTGTTATGCGGTTGCCAACAGGGTTTTCTGTACGGGCACAGATCCGGAATAACTGCGCCCTTGCCAATCCGCGCGCGCCTGCCTATATCAAACGATGAGAGGTTGGCGCGGGCGAGCACCTCGCCAACCCGGTCAGGTCCGGAAGGAAGCAGCCGTAACGAGCCACGCTTGGGTCGTTGTCCAACCTCTCACCTTCACAACATATCCTGTCGCAGCTTCCGCCAGCCCTTGGGGTCACGCAAGCAGGCTGGGCCAGATACAGGCGCTTTCCTTGCGAAAAACACCCAGATGGCCAAGCTTTTTCAACCCGTGATCAGCAGGACGGAGCGTAAGCTGCCTTTTGCTGGCTTCGGGGAAATTCCGCATATGGCGCCAAACGGCTGTCGGCGGCACCATATCGTCATCGGCAACCGCCACCAGTTTCATCTCGCGTGTAAACGCCCGCCAATCCGGCACCGGCAGGTCACGGCCGACATCCCCCAGAAAAAATTCCCGGCGCGTACACCAGCGCCGCCACTGCCGGTAAACATTGGCCGGCAAATCCGGCCCAAATCGCAACGCTTTTGCCGGAAAATACCCAACTACGCCTGTCGCCCAGGCCCCCGGCCCGTACCAGAAAGCACCGGCAATCGCCCGATAAGGCCACGGATGGTCACGCAGATGTACCGGACCACTTGCAATTGTGATCAACCGCTCAATCCGGCGGGCACCTTCCTGAAAGGGCACCATCAATCCCCCGAGTGAATGTCCGATCACCCAAAGCGGCGCATCAGGAACAGCCGCCTCCATCGCGCGTTGTGCGGCGGCCTGATCCAAAACACCCCAATCCGCCATCGTGGCATTTGAATTGCGCAAAGACCCGTTGGCCGAGGCCCCGAAATCCCGGTAGTCATAGGTCAGGCAGGCATATCCCTGCCCGGCCAGCCAAGTGGCAAAATGCCGATAAAACCGATGATGAACCCCGGTGGCTCCGTGCAGAACGATGGCGGCTCCGGCTTTGCCTGCCGGCAGAAATAGCCTGCCGTTCAGGCTGGCACGATCCGCCCGAAAACTTGTTGCCCGGACACGAGCCGCTTCTTCTTGGGCGGTCGAAATTGAGGCTGACATGGCATCACTCCACCTAGACCATTTGGTCTAATAGCATACCTAGACCGAATGGTCTAGATGGTATATCCAGCGCATATGGGAACTGAACAAGCCAATACGCGCGACCGCCTGATCACCAGCGCTGCCCGGTTATTCCGCCAGAAAGGGTATCATGGCACCGGGCTTGCAGAGATTCTGGCTGAAAGCCATGCGCCCAAAGGGTCACTCTACCATCATTTCCCGGCCGGCAAATCCGATCTGGCCCTTGTCGCCGCCGACTGGGTTTCTCAGGGCATGTTGGAAATCATAGACGCATCCTTTGCCGATGCCGCTGACTTTGCCGAAGGGGCCACCACCTTTTGCCACAAGCTTGCAAAACTGTTTGATCTGAATGATTCATGGCAGAGTTGCCCAATCTCGACCATACTTTTTGATGGCCCGGACAACGGGGCCTTCCGCACCCATGCAAACACGATCTTGACCAACTGGATCAAACGCACCTCTCTGCACGCTCGGGAACTGGGGCTGGAGAAGGCCGACGCCGATGCCGCCGCAGAGCTGTTGCTGATCACAATCCAGGGCGCATGGACCCTTGCCCGCGCCCGTGCCTCGTCTGAGGTTATCCGCCGCATTCCCCGGCATCTTTACGGCTGATATGCTGGAAAAATTCGCCAAATCAAAGGAGCCACTGTGACATCTCTCGCCAAACTTACGCTTGTTTCTGCCTTTCTGCTGGCAACACATGCCAACGCCGAAAGCAGCATTCTGACAGTGACCAATGTCGCGCCCAATATATTTGCCATCGTTGGCCCGCTTGGTCAGCGCACCCCGGAAAACCTGGGGAACAATGCAACCTTCGGGCTGATCGTCACGCCGGAGGGAGCCATTCTGATGGACCCGGGCGGCAGTTACAAGGGAGCCATGATGCTGGCGGCCACCATCAGGGAAATTACCGACCAACCTGTGCGATACGTCATTGATACCGGTGGGCAGGATCACCGCTGGCTGGGGAATGGCTATTGGCAGCAACACGGGGCCACGGTCATTGCCTCTGAGGACGCCGAGGCCGATCACGTCGACCGAGGAACAGAACAACTTGCAGCACTTGCCACGATGCTTGGCCATGATGGGGTTGAAGGGACCGAGCCAAGCCTGGCCGATATCACATTCAAAACCGATTACACCCTCAGTCTGGGGGGCGTAGAACTTGAAATTCACCATGTCGGCGCGGCGCATACTCCGGGTGACAGCTTTGTCTGGCTGGCCGACCAATCCGTCATGTTTACCGGAGACATCGTTTATATAAAACGCATCCTGGGGGTTGGCCCGCAATCCAACTCAAAGGAATGGCTTGAAACATTCAGAACCATGGCCGCATACAATCCACAGCATATCGTGCCGGGTCACGGGCCTGCCACGGATCTTGCGACGGCTACCCGCGATACCTATGACTATCTTTCCAACCTGCGCACCCGCATGGCCGAATACATTGACGGCGGCGGGGAAATTATCGGCTCTGTCGATGTAGACCAGTCGGCTTTTTCCTATCTGGTAAACTTTGATCAGCTGGCCAGAAAGAACGCACAGCAGGTTTTTACGGATATGGAATGGGAATAAAGCCCGTATCATGCTAGAACTCTACCTGTGAACACCCGGCCAATCAGGAGAAGATCATGGAATATGCAAGGCTGAACGCAGGTAAACTGGGGCTGGCGGTGGCTCTTGCCATTTTGCTGGTCTGGATAATTTTTGCACTGATCACCTGGCTGACTGGCGGGATGATGATGGTACAGATGGGCGCGGAAATGGGGATAGGCCCCGAAGAGGGAATGGGGGCCGGCATGATCGGCGGTGGCATGTTCCTGATGCCAGCCCTGTTCGGCGGGCTTTTCTCTGCGATCGGCAGCGGTATCATGGCGTGGCTGATTGCATCCATCTACAACCGGCTGATCTGAAAAATATCTGTTCGCAGCTACATGCGAACCCTATGAACACGACACCCCCTGCCAGCCGTTCCTGCGGCTGGACCTCGGGTGCCTGTCGCCATAACCTGTCTCCAGACACGAATCCGAGGATCGCATGACCAAAACCAACAAACCCGGCTATCAGGTTCTGGCCCGCAAATACCGCCCCGAGACTTTTGCCGATCTGGTCGGGCAAGAGGCAATGGTGCGCACCCTGAAAAATGCCTTCAATGCAGACCGCATAGCGCAGGCCTTTATCCTGACCGGCATTCGCGGCACCGGAAAAACCACAACAGCACGGATCATTGCCAAGGGGCTGAACTGCACCGGGGGCGATGGCAAAGGCGGCCCCACCACCGAGCCTTGCGGCCAGTGCCAAAACTGCATCGCCATTTCCGAAGGCCAGCATGTTGACGTCATCGAAATGGATGGCGCATCGCAAACCCGGATTGACGATATCCGCTCGAACGTGCTCGACAGTGTGCACTATGCCCCCACGTCAGCCCGCTACAAGGTCTATATCATTGACGAAGTGCACATGCTTTCAACAAGTGCCTTCAATGCGCTGCTGAAAACGCTCGAGGAACCCCCGGCGCATGTCAAATTCATCTTTGCCACCACAGAAATCCGCAAAGTGCCGGTTACTGTTCTGTCCCGCTGCCAGCGGTTTGACCTGCGCCGGATCGAACCCGAGGTGATGATCGCTCTATTGCGCAAGATTGCCGATGCGGAAGGTGCCGAAATTTCCGATGATGCCCTGGCCCTGATGACACGAGCCGCCGAAGGATCCGCCCGCGATGCCGAATCCCTGCTCGACCAGGCCATCAGCCATGGTGCGGGCGAAACCACGGCCGATCAGGTGCGCGCGATGCTGGGGCTGGCAGATCGCGGCCGGGTGCTTGATCTGTTTGACATGATCCTGAAAGGCGATGCCGCCGGTGCTCTGAGCGAACTCTCGGCGCAATATGCCGATGGTGCCGACCCCCTCGCCGTCTTGCGTGATCTTGCGGAAATCACCCATTGGATTTCGGTTATCAAGGTCACCCCGGAAGCCGCGCAAGACCCGACCGTTTCACCAGACGAACGCAGCCGTGGGCAAGCCATGGCAGAGGCCTTGCCGATGCGTGTTCTCACGCGCATGTGGCAGATGCTTCTGAAAGCTCTGGAAGAGGTATCTGCGGCCCCCAATGCCATGATGGCTGCGGAAATGGCCGTTATCCGGCTTACCCATGTTGCTGATCTGCCCACCCCCGAAGAATTGATAAAAAGGTTGCAGGATGCGCCTTCTCCGGCACCGGGCGGTGGAAATGGCGGCGGCAGCGTCAACCATGCCTCTGGTGGTTCCAGCCGCAGCTCTGCAACAACCAATCCTCGGGGTGCAGGGCTGGAAACATCCTCGGGAACCGTCGCAACCGCACTGGCGCGGGCGCCCGAAACCCTGTTGGCCCAGTATCCCCGGTTTGAAGACGTGATCGAGAAAGTCCGCGCAATGCGCGAGGTAAAGCTGCTGGTCGATATAGAAACCTCGTTGCGGCTGGTCAGCTATTCCCCTGGTCGCATCGAATTTGAGCCCACAGCCGATGCTCCGCGCGATCTTGCCCAGAAACTGGGCCAGAGGTTGCAGGGGTGGACGAATACACGATGGGCTGTTTCGGTGGTCAGCGAAGGCGGTGGGGCCACCATTGCCGAAACCCGTGACGACACCCGAAAGAAACTTGAAGAGCAGGTGCTTGCCCATCCTTTGGCCAAAGCCGTTCTTGCAGTGTTTCCAAAGGCGCGGATTTCCGCCATTCGGACATTCGAGGAAATGGAAGCTCAGGCTGCTGCCGAGGCTCTGCCAGAAGCAGATGAAGAATGGGATCCCTTTGAAAGCGACTGATTCAGCGCATCAGGCGCGGGTATTTATGGAACAAAGGCCAGGGAAAACAACCTTTGCGGAAGCGTTCCCTTGTGCCAAGTGCCCTGCACACGTATTTAGAACCAATCAAGTTAGAGGAGTGTAACGAGATGCTGAAAGGTCTGGGTGGGCTGGGCGATATGGCCAAGATGATGAAAGCGGCCAAGGAAATGCAAACCAAAATGGCAGATCTGCAATCGGAACTGGCTTCGATCACCGTTACCGGTGAATCAGGTGCCGGCCTTGTCCGGGCAACGGCAACCGCCAAGGGTGAACTGACGGCACTGGAAATTGATCCGTCGATATTCAATCCGGATGAGAAAGAAGTCGTCGAGGATCTGATCCTGGCCGCCATCAAGGATGCGCAGGCAAAGGCACAGGAACGCAATCAGCAAGAGGTCCGTCGCCTGACCGAGAGCATGGGCCTGCCTGCTGACATGGACCTGCCGATCTAGGCCATGTTGATGCTGGAATATGGCCCAGAGCAGGCAAGCGGAATCCCGCTTTCACCTGAAAATGCAGCACTGGTGGTTGCACGTGCCCGCCGTGCTATCTTGCTGCGCATTCCCCTGTCTCTGGTCAGTGCCGGTATTTTCCTGATCCTCGCCAGCCGAAGCCAGGGCCTGATTGTCTATCTGTGGCATCTGTTCTTTTCGCTCTCTCTGGTGGCCATTATCCTTTCTGTATTTTCAATGGTTCGCCATGTGAAAACCCTGCGCACCCTGCCCGAGGATTTGGAACGCGCGACAGCAATGAATATTCCGCCCCAGCAGTTCTGGGAGGCGCACGAAGGCATCTTTCCCCTCGGTCTTTTGAGAAAACGACATGACCGACAGCCCCCGAGATCTTGAAAATCTGATCGACCTGATGGCAAAGCTTCCCGGTCTTGGCCCGAGATCCGCCCGCCGCGCGGTCCTGCATCTCGTCAAGAAACGCGCGCTGCTTCTTACCCCGCTGGCCGACGCCATGCAGGCCGTCGCCGTATCAGCACGTGAATGCCTGACCTGCGGCAATATCGGCACATCGGAGCAATGCCAGATCTGCGCCAGCCCCAAACGGTCAACCGGAGAAATCTGTGTGGTCGAAGACGTCGCCGATCTCTGGGCCATGGAGCGCGGGCATGCTTTCAAAGGCCGCTACCATGTACTGGGCGGCACGCTTTCGGCACTTGATTCCATTGGCCCCGAAGACATCCGCATTCCCCGCCTGCTGGCCCGTGTTCAGAGCGAGAGCATCACCGAAGTCATCCTGGCGCTGAATGCCACAGTCGATGGCCAGACCACGGCACATTACATTGCCGAAGCGCTGGAGGGGCATGGCGTCACCGTCACCTCGCTTGCACAAGGTGTCCCCATTGGCGGAGAACTGGATTACCTCGACGACGGAACGATCTCTGCCGCCCTGAAAGCCCGCAAACAGTTTTAGGATCAGGATCCCAAGGCTTAACTATCGCGCCCCAGCCTTTCCTTGACATCGGCAGCAAAATCTTCATAGCGCCGCAGCGATTTTACGTCCACATGCACGTAATTGCCCATTTTCTGCATGATCGGCAGATCAAACAGGATCTGGTCCAGCATGTCAGGCGTTTCCACATCTACCACCGCCAGCACCTTTCGCTCGCCGACAACCTTCCACAAGTCAACGACAACACCGGCCTTTTTGGCGCCAAGCGCCGCGTCGGCCTCGACTGCCCAGATTTCAAACAGGCCCTGCTGGCCCATTTGCGCATCATACTCCACCGTGAAATCCAGTTTATACAGCATTGATTATTTCCTCCCTGTTTTCGTTTCAGTGATATCTTCCGTGTTTTTGCAACACCTCGATTTCATAACCATCCGGATCCTGGACAAAGAAAAACCGTGCATACAACACTCCGTCACGAACAAATTCGACAATTTTTCTTGGCTTCAGCCCCTCAGCTTCAAATCGGGCGTGTTCTGCATCCAGATCCTCGACGCAAAAGGCAATATGTCCATAACCATCCCCCAGATCATAAGGCTCTGTTCGTTCCTTGTTGATGGTCAGTTCCAATTCGAAATCCGATTCAGCATTTCGCAAATAGACCAGAACGAACGTATCAAAATCCAGCCTTTCGGCCACCTCCAATGCAAAAGCTGTCCTGTAAAACGCAACTGATCGCGTCTCATCCAGCACCCGAATCATCATGTGAATTGCTTTTGCCATGCTTCTCTCCATCACTTGCCTGTGGTTATGAACGACCTTAACAATACATGCGAAAAAACGGGTAGTAGCCCTCTACTACTGCCTGTTTATTCAGCGGCGATGCTGTTGCTGCGATCCATTTCCATTTGCTGATGCTTCAGGCAGGCGCAACGCAACAGCGACGTGAAATTCTGCACTTCGCCGTTTTGTGCCAGAACTTCGGAATGCAAGGTCGAAATAAACTTTGGTGTTGAAACGCCTTCTCCACGGGCAATTCCATCCAGAATCACCCAGAATGACCGCTCCAGCCGGATGCTGGTGCTTTGCTTGTTCAGGCGCAATCGGCGCGTCACCGGTTCATAATCACCAGGATCCTGGCCAGCGAAAATTCGGCACATATTATCCTCCGCATCTGAATGGTTTCATGAGCATTGCCAACATTGTACCGTTTTTCAATGGGTTCATGACTGTTTGGCAAGTCCAGCAGAGGCTTGCCGTACCATTGACCCATAGATAAACGAAAGCCCCGGTGCGGAACACCGGGGCTTTATGGTTGCATGTAAACCGGGGATTACTTTTCCTGGTCTTCCTCGTCGCTCTTGTCTTTGTCCGCGTCGTTATCGGGCAGGTTGAACAGACTGTCCGCATCAAGGATCGGTTCTTCTTCCTTTTCATCATTGGCCCCGCCGAGCGTAAACGTCTCAAGCCCTGAAATCGCCGACGGCATCCTCGGCTCTGGTGCCATACCCAGAGACTGTTCTGTCGAAACCAGCTTGCGGCGCTCGTCATCGGACATCACGCCACCTTCCTTGGCCTTTTTCGCATTGGCCTTTTGCACCGCGGCATCCAGTTCGCTCTGTTTGCACAGCCCCAGCGCCACGGGATCAATGGGCTGGATGTTGTTGATGTTCCAGTGGGTGCGTTCGCGGATGGCCTGAATGGTCGGCTTGGTCGTTCCGACCAGCTTGCTGATCTGCCCGTCTGACAACTCGGGATGAAACTTCACCAGCCACAGAATGGAGGCCGGGCGATCCTGCCGTTTGGACAAGGGGGTATAGCGTGGGCCGCGTCGTTTTTCCTCGCCTTGCGCCGCCGCATAGAATTTCAGCTTCAGTTTGTGCAGCGGGTCTTTTTCCCCGGCCTCGATCTCTTCGCGCGTCAATTGATTGTTTGTGATCGGATCGAACCCCTTGACACCCGCCGCCACATCACCATCCGCGATGCCCTGCACTTCCAGTTCGTGCATTCCGCAAAAGTCGGCAATCTGCTTGAAGCTCAATGTCGTATTGTCGACCAGCCAGACTGCGGTTGCTTTTGCCATAAGCGGTTTATTGGCCATAATCTCTCTCCTTCAAAACCTCTGCGACAACGCCTTGCCCAAACCCTTGAAGGGGCGGCCCTCACTCGGACGGGTTCTCGTTGTCGGGGAACTTGAACGCTATATAGTAGGCCTGACCAAAAGAGGAAAGAGAAAATGCGCTGGATGTCCATTCTGCTTGTTGCTCTGACGCTTGCCAGCCCGCTGCACGCGAACGGGGAGCGCGCCGGGGATTTCGATTATTACGTCTTGTCGCTTAGCTGGTCGCCCACCTGGTGTGCCCTTGAAGGCGATGCGCGCAATGCCCGCCAATGCACCCCAAGCCGCCACAGTGGGTGGATCCTGCACGGGCTCTGGCCGCAGTATGATCAAGGCTACCCCAGCAACTGCCGCACGGCGGCGCGAGACCCGTCACGCGGCCAGACCAATGCGATGGCTGACATCATGGGGGCCGGCGGTGCGGCATGGCATCAGTGGAAGAAACACGGGCGCTGTTCCGGTCTGAAAGCCGATGAATATTTTGAAACCGCAAGGCGCGCCTACAACAGTATTCAGCGCCCCGCCATTCTGCGCAAACTCCATGAAACCGTAAAGCTGCCGGCATCAGTCATCGAGGCGGCGTTTCTGAAATCCAACCCCGGCCTTTCCCCGGATACGATCACCATAACCTGCAAGAAAGGGCATATTCAGGAGGCACGGATTTGCCTGACCCGCGATTTGAAGCCCCGCAACTGCGGTGCGGATGTGGTGCGGGATTGCCAGATGCAAAAGGCTATTCTGGAACCGGTTCGCTAGGATGCAAATCTGGGGTCAGACCCGACAACTCTCGTCAAAGGCACTTTCAAGCGGAAACAATCTGCCGGAACGGCAATGCTTTGGTTCTTGGGGAAGCCCAATATCCCCAGCATGCAACGTACAGTTGTCAGAGATCAAAAAGAGCTTTGGGAAGTGCCCCATTTTCGCCATAATGCTTGCGGGAGCGGTTTTTTAACAAATTAGGAGGGGTAAAAATGATTCGCACCAAACTACTGGCCCTGCCAGTGGCTGCACTATTTGCAGCATCTTCAGCCCAAGCGGCAACATACGATATCACGAATGTTCTGGATTATTCCGCCAATGGATTCGGGTCGTCCTTGTTTCACGATCAATCCTGCGGTCAGATGTGCGGCAGTTCTGTTGCAGATCCACTTGATGCCACCGGATCATGGGATTCCGTCACCGGAGCCATCTCTTTTCTGATGAACATGAGTGGCGGCGGAACCGTGACAGGGTCCGGCACGCTAAATCTGTCCACGACACGTGGCCCGAGCAGCATCGGCTATGACGGGGTATTCGGCAGCATCGACATGAAATTTGCTGGCGTTTCAGGAATTGCAGATGCAATCTACAGCTTTGTATACCGCGATGTTTTCCATAACCCCGAGGCAAACGGCACCAACTGGTCACAAATCAGTCTCTGGGGCGATCTCGGAAACTATGACAGCGGATGCCCAACGGGTGAATACTGCATGGGCGGTGATTTCCGCTTTGCCATCTCTGAAAACACCGGTTCCGGCGCCGGCGGCCCTGCCCCCGTACCGCTTCCGGGCACACTCGGCCTGCTGGTCCTTGGGCTTGGCGGCTTGACTGGCAGCCGCAAGCTCAGAAAAAAGGGCTGACGACCAAGTCCGATAGTACACTAACAACGGCGCCCGTTTGGGCGCCGTTTGTCTTCTAAAATCGCCCTAAGTCGGTGGCGTCATATCTTCCAGAGGCGGTATCTTGTGGTCAGCCGCCACTTCGATCTTGTCATCGTCCTGCTCAGGGCGATAGGCCTGTATCCATTCTTTTGCCTGATCCAGTTCGGACAGGTGAAACAGCCGCATCCGGCTTTTCAACAGCGGCGCAAACATCTTCACCGCCAGCCTGATCCACTCTATGTCACTGACCACGGCAATCCGGGCAAAATCTGTCAGATGCAGCAGGCCCAGCTTGGCGTCATCCCAGGCTGCACCCGCCGTATAGCCTTCAAACTCTGGACCGAGAATATAGAGCAGATTGACTTTCCCCTCACGCGCAACATGCTCTTCAATCAGCGGGATCAGTTGTTTTTCATAGGCCGCCCTGTCTATCCGGCCAATGGCCGAAATTGCCACCACATCCGGCGGAAACCCTTCCAGAATCTCGAAATGCCCTGATTTTTTGTCGCTCATAACAATTCCCTTTCCATGTCCGTTCGGTTTCATGCCTTCCTCATGGATATGAAAACCCCCGCCGGATTGTTCAAGACAATTGCGCGCAATTGTTTCAGGTTATGTGCAAAACGATCTTGCCGATATGTTCTCCACTTTCCATGCGTTCATGCGCCTGCGCGGCCTCTTTCAGATCAAACGCGCTATCAATAATCGGGCCGATTTTACCGGCTTCCAGCAGCGGCCAGACCTTTGCCTGCAATTGTTCGGCCATACGGGCCTTGGCCAGATCAGATTGCGGCCGCAGGGTGCTGCCCGTCACCGTCAGGCGCCGGGTCATGATCTGGGCAAAGTTCAGTTCGGCCTTCGGACCATTCAGAAAGGCAATGTGGACAAGCCGGCCATCATCCGCCAGAGCCTTGATATTGCGCGGGATATAATCACCACCAACCATATCCAGAATAACGTCAGCCCCACCTTGGGCACGCATGATCTCGACAAAATCTTCTGTTCGGTAGTTGATGGACACCTCGGCGCCAAGCTTGGTGCAGACCTTGCACTTTTTTGGCGATCCGGCACTGGCAAACACACGCGCGCCCAACACATGGGCCAGTTGAATGGCTGTCGTTCCGATGCCACTTGTGCCACCATGCACCAGAAACCGTTCCCCGGCGCGCAGGCCGGCGCGCATGAACACATTTGACCAGACCGTAAAGTAGGTTTCCGGCAGACACGCCGCCTGTTTTGCCGAGAACCCCTCCGGAACCGGCAGGGCATGCGCCCCCGGGCAGGTCGCGTATTGCGCATAGGCTCCGCCGGGAAACAGCGCGCAAACCCTGTCGCCCACCTGCCACTGGTGCACCCCTGCGCCCAGTGCCACGATGGTTCCGGCACCCTCCAGCCCCGGCAGGTCGCTGGCCGTGGGCGGAGGGGCATATTTTCCGGCCCGCTGCAACACATCCGGCCGGTTTACACCCGCATAATCCAAACGCACCAGAACTTCGCCATACCCCGGCCTGGGCACCGGGCGGGTTACAGGTGTCAAAACCTCCGGTCCGCCGGCTTTGCTAATTTCAACCGCCAGCATTGTCTCGGGCAGATCAGTCATTTCCGGTCTCCGTATTTTCCCAGTATCCGGGCACGTCCTGTGGTCGTTCCGCTTCAGGTGCACGCACTTTTCCGGCCACCCACAAAGGGCCGGCAAACACGCCCTTTAACAGCGGATTTCCACGAAACTTTGCCTTCAGTTTTTCGATCTGCATCACATCCTCGATCCGGCGGTCCAGAAAGGCCCATGTGGCCGAATTACCTGCCGTCTCATCCCCCAGCCAGAACAGGAATGTCGCTGAATATACCGCCGACAACGTAGCCCGTTTCGTGTACCAGTTGATATCTTCAGACGTGTCGCCGAGGGTCCGCCAGATCAGATCGGATGTGTCCCATATCAGCTTTGCCCCGTCGGCGGCATGCAAAGGCAGGGCAAACAGGGCCGCCGCCCGGCGCGCGGCCTCCTTGTCACTGATCACCTCGATCCGGAGGCGTACCAGCCCCATGATCCTGTCCCGATACCGCTGTGCCGTCAGGTCCATTTCTGCGGCGCGCTCGGCCATGGCCCGGTCGCCCCGCTTGTGAAAGGCTATGGCCAGATCGACTGCCCCGCGCGGACATAGCGCACGCGCCACTGCCGGATCGAGACCGGAATCCCTGATGGCGGCCTCGAAACTGGTCCTGTTCCATCCGTCGAAAACCACATGCGGCAACGCAGCATCCAGCAGGGTTTCCTTCAGCGCATCATCGGTCTGCGGGTTGGTCATGGCATTTTCCTCTCCCGTTGGTCCTAGACTCAGGCACATCCTTTTGCTATAGGGCGGCTTCCTGCAACTTTTTGCAACTCTAACTTAGGAAGGTGGTGACAACCACATGCAGGTAAGTGTTCGTGATAACAATGTCGATCAGGCGCTTCGTGCCCTGAAGAAAAAGCTGCAACGCGAAGGTGTTTTCCGTGAGATGAAACTTCGTCAGGCTTACGAAAAACCGTCCGAGAAAAAAGCGAGGCAAAAAGCCGAAGCCATTCGGCGTGCCCGCAAGCTGGCTCGGAAAAAAGCGCAGCGCGAAGGGCTAATGTAATAACCCTTCAATGCGAACAACATGGCCTCGGCCATAAAACGACCCCCGAGTGCAAACCCGGGGGTTTGTTGCTTCTACAGGACCAAAAATGCGCCAGATCGTGTTTCCGATTGTCGTCAGAACGAATTGCAACCGCGATGATATCCTCGCCTTTCGTCATCCGCTGGCCGGGTTGCAACTGGTAAAAGGCGGGGTCGAATTGGGCGAAACACCGGACCAGGCCGCCGTTCGCGAGTTGAGGGAAGAAAGCGGCGTGCACTGCAGGGCGGCCCACCTGCTTGAAACCGTTCCCGCAGATGACAGCGGCCCAATGTGGCACCTGGTACTTTGTGAAACCGCTCCGCTCCCCGCGCATTGGATACACCGCTGCCTTGATGACGGTGGCCATGATTTTGCTTTCTTCTGGCATAAGCTTTCCAGCCAACTAACATATGAATGGCATCCAACCTTTCATAAGGCGATGGCGTATGTGCGTGCCCGTTTGCTGTAGGTCGTTATTGCGCAAGTGCCGTGCAACCACCCCCGCTAAACCGGCAGCGCTGTTGTTTTGAACACCGTGCGCAGGGCAAAGCTTGATTGCATCTGCGCCACCCCCGGCAGGCGGGCCAGATAGCGCCGGTGGATCTGGGCAAAATCCTCGGTATCGTGCGCCACGACCTTTAGCAGATAATCCGATTTGCCGGCCATCAGGTGGCATTCCAGAACATCCGGGACCCGTGCCACTTCGCGCTCAAAGGCCTCCAACACCTCGTCCGTCTGTCCGGATAAAGTGATTTCCACAAAAACCGTTGTCGGGCAGCCCATTTTGCGCGCGTTCAGCAGGGCGACATAATCCTTGATATAGCCCTCCTCCTCAAGCCGCTGCACCCTGCGATGGCAGGCCGACGGGGAAAGGCTCACCTTTTCCGACAAATCCGCATTCGAGATTCGCCCCCGCTTTTGCAGCACAACCAATATTTGGCGGTCTATTCCATCAAGGCTCATTTCAGCGCTCATTTATTCTATGAAAACGGACGTTTTTCGTTTTTTATGCGAAAGAACAGCCTGAAGTCCACCGATCTTTCAAAGCAATTTCACGGGCATTGCGGCACACTTTCCAGCACAGCACATTGGCACAAAGGAAACCGCCATGAAAATCGGATGCCCGAAAGAGATCAAACCGCAGGAATTTCGCGTTGGTATCACGCCGAATGCCGCACGCGAGGCCATCGCCCACGGTCACAGTGTTCTGATAGAAACCGGTGCCGGCGTTGGCGCGGGATTCACGGATCAGGATTACATGGATGCCGGCGCCGACATCGCTGCAAAGGCGGCCGACGTGTTTGCAGAAGCCGACATGATCGTCAAGGTCAAGGAACCACAAGCGATTGAACGCAAAATGCTGCGCAAGGAGCAGATTCTGTTTACCTACCTGCATCTTGCCCCGGACCCCGACCAGACCCGCGACCTGATGGAAAGTGGCGTCACCGCCATCGCCTATGAAACCGTGACCGACGCAAACGGCGGCCTGCCGCTGTTGGCCCCGATGAGCGAAGTCGCCGGCAAACTCGCCCCACAGGTTGGCGCCTGGACGCTGCAAAAGGCCAACGGTGGCCGTGGTGTATTGCTGGGGGGTGTGCCCGGTGTCGGCCCCGGCAGGGTTGTGGTCATCGGTGGCGGTGTGGTCGGAACCCATGCTGCGCGCGTCGCCGCCGGTATGGGGGCCGATGTCACGGTGCTTGACCGGTCCCTGCCGCGCCTGCGCTATCTTGACGATGCTTTCGGTCACCAGTTCAAGACCAGTTATGCGTCTGAAGGCAATACCAAAGAACTGGTTTACAGCGCCGATATGGTGGTCGGCGCCGTGCTCATCCCCGGTGCGGCCGCCCCGAAACTTGTCAGCCGTGCAGATCTGAAACAGATGAAACCGGGTGCGGCCCTTGTGGATGTGGCCATCGACCAAGGCGGTTGCTTTGAAACCAGTCACGCCACCACCCACCAGGATCCGATCTATGAGGTGGATGGCATCATGCACTATTGCGTTGCAAACATGCCCGGCGCGGTTGCCCGCACGTCAACCATCGCCCTTGGCAATGCCACCATGCCGTACATGCTGGCGCTGGCTGACAAGGGCTGGCGCAAGGCCTGCGAAGACGACCCGCACCTGCTGAACGGGCTGAATGTGCATGCCGGACAACTGACCTATTACGCGGTCGGCAAGGCGTTGGGGATCGATGTTCTGTCGCCGGCACTGGCACTGAAAGAATAGCGCGGGGCTGTGGCTGGCTCTGCCGGATGCCGGCCTTTCCGTCTGGAGGGGTATCGGCTCTGCGCCAACTGCGGCGGTGCTCGGATCGTGCCGATGCGCCAGGGGCGCCCTGATTCAGATCAAGGCCTGCGGTGCCGGCATCGGCAATTCTGATCCCGGAAAGGGTATGGCGATGAACCTGTTGTTGCTGGTCTTGCTCGTGGTCTTGCTTGTTGGCGCCGGTCTGTGCTTGTGGCGGCTGAGCGATCTGCGGGCCGACCGGCGCGAATGGTTGCGGCTGGCGGCGATACAGCCCGCACGGCCCGCGCTTTTTGATCCCGCAATGCTGGCCGGCCTGCCGCCGGTGGCGCAGCGGTATTTTCGGGCCACCATCGCGCCGGGCACGCCGCTCTACCCGGTGGCGGCAATCCGGATGACCGGGCAGTTCAGCCTGGGCGATGCGGCCAGCCCCAACTACCTCGACATGCAGGCCAACCAGTTGCTGGCAGCGCCCGAGGGGTTTGTCTGGGCCATGCGGGCCGGGCACGGGGCGATGCGGATCTCGGGCTCGGACAGTGCAAAATGGACGCGGTTCTGGCTGCTGGCGGTGTTGCCGGTGGCGCGCATGGGCGGGAGCGAGGACCACCGGCGCTCGGCCTTTGGACGCTATGTGGCGGAAGCGGCGTTCTGGACGCCGGCAGCGCTGCTGCCGGGGCCGGACACGATGTGGCAGGACACCGGCGGGAATTCCACACGGGTCACGCTGCGCAGAGACCGGATGGAACAATCGGTAGACCTGATGCTGGACGATTCAGGGCGCCCGGTGCAGGTGTCATTCATGCGCTGGAGCGATGCCAACCCGG
>JALSRG010000089.1 GCA_026984915.1 Marinosulfonomonas sp.
TGCCAACCCGGGTGGAGGCCGGGAACTTCTTTGGCACCAAAGATTACTTCACGTTCTTCAAGGCGGACGTATCGGAGATTCGATTTGCCGATTTGACACCGCATAGGCGGGTCGGCATATAAAAAAGGACCCGCCAATCCGGCGAGCCCTTTTGAGTTAGTCATGCACCTTTCCCATTCGGGATTGTTATTATTTTTTCAGAGAATCGCGGATTTCGATCAAAAGATCAACCTCGCTCGGGCCCGGGTCTTCTGCCGGGGCTTCCTCCTCGGCCTTCTTGGTTTTGTTCACCGCTTTGACCAGCAGGAAAACCACCCAGGCAATAATCAGGAAGTTGATGATCGCCATGATGAATTTGCCATAGGCAAACACGGCCGCATCTTCCCCTTCACCCAGTTTTATCCCCAGACTGGAAAAATCGATCCCGCCCATGAACAGGCTGATGATCGGGTTGATCAGGTCTTCAACCAAAGACCCGATGATGGCCGTAAAGGCCGCGCCGATGATAATACCAACGGCCATGTCCATGACATTGCCTTTGGCGATGAAATCCTTGAACTCTTTCAGCATACTTGTGTCCCCACATTCCTTGTTTTTCTGTCAGACATTTTTGCCCGATTGATCCATATCATATTTTTATTGTTCATTTACAGATTTTTGTGGGGGAAATACCATCTGTGGTTCCCCGTCAGAATGAGGCTAAACATGACAGACCTTTCCAGTTTCCCCGTCACCAGAAAATGGCCGGCAAAAAATCCGGATGTCATACAGCTTTATTCCGTTCCCACACCGAACGGAGTCAAGGTTGCAATCGCGCTTGAGGAATTGGCCCTGCCCTATGAGGCACACCTGGTTTCCTTTGCGGACAAGGAACAGTTTTCGCCTGAATACACATCCCTGAACCCGAACAATAAAATCCCGTCGATCATTGACCCGCACGGCCCTGGAGACAGGCCTCTGCCATTATTCGAATCCGGGGCCATTCTGATATATCTGGCAGAAAAGGCCGGGAAACTCCTGCCTTCCGATCCGGCCCGACGCTATGAAACATTGCAGTGGCTGATGTTTCAGATGGGTGGAGTCGGCCCGATGTTCGGGCAAATGGGCTGGTTTGTCCATCTGGACGGCAAAGAGATCGAAGACCCGCGCCCGCGTGAGCGTTATATCAACGAAACCGCCCGCCTGTTACGGGTCATTGACGGGCGGCTTGAAGGCCGCAACTGGATCATGGGCGATGAATACACCATCGCCGATATCGCCATAGCCCCTTGGATCCGCGTGGTGCGTGACATCTACAAGGCCACCGACCTAGTCGGCTGGGACCAGCTTGGCAATGTGCCCGCCTATCTGGATACCTTCCTGAAACGGCCGGCTGTCATGACAGGCATACGCGTTCCGCCCCGAAAATAGCCGGTTATCGCCAGGGCTGCACTGGCGATAATGTGGGCATGGGCCGGGTCCCCGGTTCAGGGCAGTTTGCCTGTCAGCACGTAACGCAAAATCTGCACCACCTGCACCGGTTCGCTGGCTACAGCCAGGGCTGCCGCATCCACCTCTTTCAGCGCGTGGCTGTTTTCCGGCCCGTGCAGCACGATCAGGGACTTGCCCAGCGCTGCTGCATAGCCCGCATCAAAGGCCGCGTTCCATTGCTTGTACTTGTCGCCAAACCGCACCACCACCACATCAGCGTCCCCGATCCCCTTGCGGGTGCGGATCGCGTTCAGCTTGGCGCCCTTGTGGTCATGCCAGAACTTGTCCGCTTCGGCCCCCAGAATGGCCACGCCACAATCATCCGAGGCAGCATGATCGGTGACAGGTGCCGAAAATTCCACATCCAGCCCCTTGGCCCCGTCAATGATCAGCTCGCGCCAGTCGGTGTGGATTTCACCGGAAAGATAGACCTTCAATGTCATGTCTTGCCCCCTGTTTTCACCCCTTCTAACGGCTGCACTGATATCTCCCAAGCGTAAATTCACTTTTTCCGCGCGACGATAAACCGACTAGGTGGCTTGGCGGGGTAGTTGCCTGTCTCGACAATCTCGAAACCCGCCTGTTCAATGGCTTTTTCCAGTTCCTGCACCCTACGCATCCGCACAAAGGGCGCTTTGCCAAAGAACTGCATGACCGGCAGCACCGCCATGATCAACCGGAAATGCAAGGGCGCACCCCGGTCCGGTGTGCATGTGGTTTTTGAAATGAAATACCCACCCGGCTTGATACGCGAATGGACCTCGGCCAGCACACCGTCCAAATCTTCCAGCAAATGCAGCAGGTTAAACGCCATGACCACGTCAAACGGGCCGACTGGTGCCTGATCTACGGCTGCCTTTGCAAATTGGATGCCATCAATCTTTTGCGCTGCCGCGCGTTCGCGCCCTACCGCCAGCAAGGCATCGGAAAAATCGCTGGCAACCATTCTGGCCACAGCAGGCGCAAGGCGGATTGCGGTAGTACAGGTGCCCGCGCCCAGCTCCAGCACATGATCGGTTTTCTTCAGATAGGACTGGCTGCGCTCAAGCGTAAGTTCATAGGCAGGCATATCCCGGATCGGCGATTTCGCATATTTTGCGGCAACCCCGTCCCAGAATTTCGCCGCGGCTTTTGTTTCGGTTTTCATGGTGTCTCCTTCACAGGCAACATACCCATACAAAATACCGATAGGAATTGCGGTAATTTGCAATTCACTTATACATATTTGCATGAATAGTCTTTCGCCCACCCTTGACTGGAACCATATCCGCGCCTTTCTGGCCACCGCCGAGCACGGCACGCTATCGGCTGCGGCTCGCAAGCTGGGCCAGACACAACCGACTTTGTCACGTCAGGTGGCCGCGCTTGAGAGCCGGCTGGGCATCCTGCTGTTTGAACGGGTTGGCCGGCGGTTGGAACTGACGAGTGGCGGGCGCGAATTGCTGGCGCAAACCCGGATCATGGGTGATGCCGCTGATCGTTTGGCGCTGGCCGCGTTGGGCCAGTCCCAAAGCATTTCGGGCGAAATCAGTATCACCGCCAGCGATGTTTTCTCGGCCTTCCTGCTACCGCCCGTTCTGCACCGGCTGCGCGGTCTGGCCCCGCATTTGAAAATCAATGTGGTGGCCGATAATGACATCCGCGATATTCTTAAGCGCGAGGCCGATATCGCCATTCGCCACTCGCGCCCGACACAAGCAGACCTGATTGCGCGGCTGGTGCGTCAGGCTACCGCGCATTTTTACGCCTCCAGCGGATACCTGAAATTGCACGGGCGTCCCAAAACCCTTGCCGATATGAGCAGGCATGATTTTGTTTCCATTGACAGCCCCCGGCGGATGCTGGATTTCATGCTCCCCCTCGGGTTGCCCCTGGATGAAAGCAATTTCCTGATCGGATCACAAAACGGTATTGTCGCATGGGAATTGGTGAAACAGGGTTTTGGCATCATGATCATGGCCGACGAGGTCGCAGCCCTGACACCGAGAATTGAGCGGGTCTTGCCACAGATGCAGCCGGTGGAGTTTCCGATCTGGCTGGTCACCCACCGCGAATTGCACACCAGCCGCCGGATACGGCTGGTGTTTGATTTGCTGGCCGAAGCCATAGGTCATTCAAAATGATCCTACATTTCTTCCATATCCTTGAGGATATCTGCCGGTATATCCGCCTTGGAAAAATGCTTTTGCTCCTGCGGATCCGCCATGAAGGCAATGATGCCGGCCAACTCTTCCGGGGAAAGCTCGATTTGTGATCCCAACTCGTCCTCCTGAGCGGGGATCATGATAGAGGCCTTTTCCCAAAGGTCGGAGGCGACTTCCATCGCGTTCACCGGGGTGTCGTATTTTCCATACGTCAGGTCAGGGCCGTCTTCGCCGCCAATCTCATTCATCTTGTGGCAAACAACGCAGCCTTTTTCAGCAAACAGTTTACGGCCCAGCACTGGGTTGAAAGGAGGGAAAATCAGTTGATCAGACAGCTTGAAACCATCCTTGGCCGCCTCGCCCGGAATCTGCATCGCATCATCAGCCAAACCCGGTGTTGCCAGTGCAACGACCAACCCGAAAACAAACACGCGTGTTGACAATATCTTTTTCATTTTTGTCTCCTCCGGTTCAAGTGATCTCATTTCAAACAATGGACTCACTGTCCCACACTACGTCATTTCGCACCCGTTCGCCATAACGGACAACCGGCCGGACATCTGCCCGGCCGGTTGTCAGGTTACAGGTTTTGGTGTTCCGGCCGATGGGTTCGGTTTCACCCGCGCAATTCGCCGCCGGTCGCTTTTTGCACCTTTTCGACAATCTTGCGGCTAACTGCGGCGATATCCTCATCCGTCAGCGTCTTTTCCACCGGTTGCAGGCGCACTGAAATCGCCAGGGATTTCTTGCCCTCACCCAGTGATCCGCCAATGAACTCATCAAACACCCGCACGCTTTCGATCAGGGTCTTGTCGGCACCGGCAGCGGCATTGACCAGGGTTAACGCCTCGACCGTCGCATCCACAACAAAGGCGAAATCGCGTTCAACAGCCTGCAAATCGCGCAGTTTCAACGCCGGGCGGGTGGTGGTTTTCTTGCGTGGGAAGGGTGGTTCCTGCAGAAAAACGGTAAACCCGACAGCCGGCCCCTTTATCCCGATGGCCTTCAGCACACGCGGATGCAATTCCCCGAACTCCGCCAGCACCTTTTTGGGGCCGAGGCAGATTTTGCCCGAGCGCCCCGGATGCCACCAATCGGCCGCTCCGCGCAAAACCTGCACCTTTGCCGGGGCACCGATCGTTGCCAGAACCGCCTCGGCATCAGCCTTGGCATCGTAAACATCGACCGCGCGGCGGGTGCCAAAGCTGTTGCGCGGTACATTCTCCCCTACCAGCAGACCGGCGATCTGCATCTGTTCCTCGCCCGGCTCACCCCCCTGAAAGGCCGGCCCCACCTCGAACAGGGCCAGATCGGCAAAGCCGCGCGCCTGATTGCGGGCCGCCGCCTGCAAAAGCCCCGGCAGCAGATCCGGGCGCATATGGCTCATTTCGCTGGAAATCGGATTGTCCAGCATGGTGGCGTCATCGCCGCCGCCAAACAGGTCAGCGCTGTTCTTGTCGATAAAGCTGTAGGTGACGCATTCGTTATACCCCAGCGCCGCCGCCTGCCGCCGCGCACGCATTTCACGTTGCTGCATCGGCGTAAGGATCGGGCGCGCAACGCCGACATGCTCGCGCGCAAGGGGTTTACCTTCCAGTTTGGTCAAGGAGGCCACCCGGGCGACTTCTTCGACCAGATCGGCGCTGCCCTGCACATCCGGGCGCCAGCTCGGCACACTGGCCATGTCGTTCTTGTCCAGTTCAAACCCCAAGGCCGCCAGGGTGCGGCGCTGTTCCTCGGGGGTAATTTCCATGCCCACCAGCGATTGCACCCGGTCGGTGTCCAGTTGATAGGCGCGGCGGGTGTCGGGGATCTCTCCGGCTTTCACCACCTCTGATGCGACCCCGCCACACAGATCCAGCACCATTTGCGTGGCCAGTTCCAGCCCGTCCGCAGTAAAGGCCGGGTCAACACCACGCTCAAACCGATAGCGGGCGTCGGAATTGATCTTCAGGCTGCGGCCGGCTTTGGCAATCTGGATCGGGTCCCAGTAAGCACTTTCCAGAAACACGTTCGTTGTGTCCTGCGTCACTCCGGTCTCAAGCCCGCCCATGATCCCGGCAATGCTCTCGACACCAGCGTCATCGGAAATTGCCATCATGCCCTGAGTCAGCGTGTATTCCTTGTCATCCAGCGCCGTCAGGCTTTCACCGCCCTTTGCGCGATGTACCCGCAGGTTGCCTTTTACCTTGTCAGCATCAAACACATGCAGCGGCCGGTTCAGCCCGATGGTGAAATAGTTGGTGATATCAACCAGCGCCGAGATCGGGCGCAACCCGACAGCGCGCAAACGCTGCTGCATCCACTCGGGGCTGGGGCCGTTTTTCACGCCTTTGATCAGCCGCCCCATGAACAGCGGGCAACCGTCGCGCGTGTCATCATCGATCGTCACCTGCAGGGGGCTGACAAATTCACCTTGCACCGGCGTAATCGGCAATGGTTTCAGTCTGCCCAGCCCGCGTGCGGCCAGATCACGGGCAATGCCGCGCACACCCAGCGCATCCGGGCGGTTTGGGGTAATGGCGATGTCAATCACGGGGTCCACCTTGGCGGGGTCGTTTTCGGCCAGCCAGTCGATGAATTTCTGGCCCACCTCGCCACCGGGCAACTCGATGATACCATCGTGTTCGTCCGACAGCTCCAGTTCCTTTTCCGAGGCCATCATCCCGTGGCTTTCCACCCCGCGGATTTTGCCGACCTTGATCGTGGTGTCGATCCCCGGAATATACATGCCCGGTTTGCAGACCACCACGGTAATGCCTTGCCGCGCATTGGGCGCACCACAGATGATCTGTTTCGTACCCTCGTCGGTTTCCACCTCGCAGACGCGCAGCCGGTCGGCATCGGGGTGCTTCTCGGCCCTTTTCACATAGCCAAGGGTGAAATCCGACAGGGCATCAGCGGGGTTGATGACCTCTTCCACTTCCAGCCCCAAGTCGGTGAGGGCATAAAGGATTTCATCGAGGCTCGCCTCGGTTTCCAGATGGTCTTTTAGCCAGGATAAGGTGAATTTCATTTTGTTTCCTCGTCCGGATCAATTTCACTGCCGATCAAATTCTCGACCACTTCGAAAAATTCGAACACCACGGGCATATCTAGGGCAAACCCGCCGTTGCGTCTGAAATATTTCTCGCGGGCCTTGCGCCAGTCGGCCAGTGTTTCGTGTTCGCCTTCGGCCAGCGCCATGCGTTCGGTCACCTTGTCAAAGGGCAGGTTTTTTACGGAAGTGGTTTTGACCACCACCGCAGGTGTGCCGTTCCAGTTGGCAATGATATCGCAACGCCCGACCTTGGGCATCGAGGCCGCGTCACCGTCGAACTCCGCCAACGCAGCACATTCGGCATGTTTGGTCTTGGCCCGCACCAGTGCGATCAGGGCGGCGGATGTCTCGGCATCCTCGCCCAGAGTGAACGTCCCCGCGCCGGGGTATGTGTCTTGCAGGTCTATGATCATGGGCGGGTGCCTTGGGTTATCAGCAGAGGTGTTAATTTGCACCGCTCATATCCGATCCAATGGCGCGGTAAAAGAGTGGAGAGTGATTAAAATTCCCCGCCCGGCTTGCCCGGGCAGCGCCCGACCCTCCCCACGGAGGGCGCTTTTGCAGCGGTGCGTCCGGGAATGAC
>JALSRG010000090.1 GCA_026984915.1 Marinosulfonomonas sp.
CCTAGCCTGCCTGCGGCTGGCCGGCCCGCATGTTGCGTTCATGATGGGCAATTGCGTCGTTTATATCATCATGCCAAGTCAGACGGCCCTGTTCCAGCACCGCCCCGGCCTGACAGATCCGTCGCAGCAATGCCATGCCATGTGAAACCACAATCGCGCCGCTTTCCTGCATGCGCTGGTTGAACACGGCTTCGCTTTTGACCCGAAAGGCCGCGTCCCCCACACTGGTGACCTCGTCCACCAGATAGGTATCAAAGCGGATCCCCATCGACACGCCAAACGCCAGACGCGACCGCATCCCGGACGAATAGGTGCGAAACGGCAGATGGAAATGCGGCCCCAACTCGGCAAAATCCTCGACGAAATCAACCAGTGTGTCGGTATCCACACCGTAAATTCTGGCCACAAACCGGGTGTTCTGCACACCGGTAAGATCCCCGTGAAAACTGCCGGCAAATCCGACCGGCCAGGAGATTGCCCCATCCGAAACAATCCGCCCCGATGTCGGCGCCATGGTGCCGGCAATCATCCGCAGCAGGCTGGATTTTCCGGCGCCGTTGCGCCCCAGAAGCGCAATCGACAACCCGCTGGGGAAAACCGCGCTGATATGATCGGCCACCACCGTCGGCACACCGTTCACATGGTAGGTCTTGCACAGATCCCGCAACTCGATCATGGCTTACCGCCTGTCGCGCACGCTGTAATAGATCAACAGCCCGATGACCCAGAAACTGAGCAGAAACAGCCCTGTCAGCCCCAGCAACATGCCCCGTTTCGGATATTGTGGTGTTTCGGCAAGGGTCGGACGGATATAGGCCGCCAGATAGCGGCTTTTGCGGCGGGCATCGGCCAGGGCTGCCTCCAGCGACACCCGGGCGGCCACATAGGCCTGTTCGGCAAACTCCCGGTCGGCGCTCAGGCGCTCGAATTCGGCAATCAGCGTGGCGTAATCCTCACCCCCCGTCTCTTCGCTGCCCACACCGAATTTACGGCGCTCCTCATCGATCTGGCCGCGGATCACCGAAATCCGCCGCTTGAGCTGGGCCAGCCGCGGATCGCCCTCACGGGTGGTTTCACGCAGAAGATCCGCTTCGATCAGTGCTTCGGCCAATTGTTGCTGCAGGGTGGTCAGCAGTCCCATCTGCCCCTGTATGTCGGCCGTCGGATCCACGATCTGGGTGCGGCTGCGAAACTGCGTCAGCTCTTCACGGGCCTTTTTCAGCTCATCCTTGGTGCGGGCCAGTTCCTCGCGCGCATAGCGGGTGGCGTCTTCGCGGGCGATGGCCGACAGTTCGTTGATCATGACCGAGCTTTTATCAAAGATTGCCGTGGCAATCTGTTGCGCATCTTCCGGGCTGAAGGCGGTGACCCGCAGCTCGATCAGACCGGTACCGACATCGTAGTTCACTTTCACCATACGTTGCCAGTAATCGACCAGATCCTCGATCGACCCCGCAGGATCAAAGGCAAAAACCGGGTCATTCTGCGGCTTGGAATAAAGCCGCCGCAGGTCGATCCTTGAATCGATATCCGCCACCAGTTCCTGGCTCTGGATGAACTTGTAGAGAATATCCGTGTCCGACGAACTGGAGCCGGAAAGCTTGGCGATCCCGCCCAGCATGTCCACCGGAGAGTTGAAATCCTCTTTGCGTACGGAAAACCCGACGGTCGAGGCGTACTGATCGACCGCGCGCGTATAAAGATACCCGCCCGCCAGCATCATCGGCAACAGCACGACCAACACAAAGCTGAGCAATATTCCCCAATGGCGCCGGCGCGCACGCGCCGCACCCGCGGCCGGGCGGATGGTGACAACCGGGGGGGCCGGGGCCGCCGGCCGTCTGGCGGGCTGTGCCGGATTCTGTGTGGCGGCGGCCGGTTTGGCGGCTTGCGGCTTTGCCCCCTGGGCGCCCGTACCTGCACCTGATACCTGCTGGCCGGGCTGTGCCGCCGCTGCCGTCGCTGCTGCTGTGTTCCCGGCCTGGAGATGAAGCCGCCGCGGCGTGTTTTTCTGCGAAGAATCCACCAGGTCAAACCTTTGCGATCAGGAAGTATTTGAAGTGTTCCCGGCCTTCCTACATAATCCGCCAAGGCAAATCCAGTTCCACGAATGTAAACCCCATGTACTCCGCCGGTCTTCGACCTTCATATATGCGCGTCCTTCGCACCCCCCGCTCCGTTCTGGCACTGATGCTGCGCGAAATGGTCACCACCTATGGCCGCTCTCCGGGGGGGTATCTCTGGGCCATACTTGATCCGGTGGCGGCGATCACACTTTTATCCTTCATCTTTTCACAGGCATTTCATGCCCCCGCGCTTGGGTCCAGCTTTCCGCTGTTTTACGCCACCGGCTATCTGCCTTTCATGATGTTCAATGATGTGGCGAATAAAATCAGCGCAACCATCCGTTTCTCCCGGCCCCTGCTTTCCTATCCGGCCGTTACCTTTCTGGATGCGGTCCTGGCCCGGTTTCTGCTGAACACGCTGACCCATGTGATGGTGTTTTTCATCGTGGTTTTCGGGTTATGGCTGTTTCTGGATGCCCTCACCTCTCTTGATATGCCCAGCATCGTCATTGCCATGGCCATGGCGGCCAGCCTGGCGCTGGGGGTCGGCACACTGAACTGCTATCTGATGACAGCCTTCCCCCTGTGGGAGCGCATCTGGCAGATTGCCACCCGGCCGCTGTTCATCATCTCCGGGGTGTTCTTTCTCTATGAGAGCCTGCCTGAAACCATGCGCAATGTGTTGTGGTTCAACCCTCTGACACATGTGATCGGGGAAATGCGGCGCGGATTTTATCCCACTTACGAAGCCTCTTATGTTTCCTATACCTATGTTTTTGCTGTTGCTCTGATCTCATTTGTCATCGGGCTTGCCCTGCTGTACCGCTATCACCGCGATCTGCTGAACAGCTGAGCCATGCCAGACAGCCCCCGGCCCAACCCCTGCAACACGCATGTCACCCTGCTGCTGGCACTCTATAACGGCGCCGCCCATCTGCAGGAACAACTGGACAGTTTTTCGGCCCAGACACACCCGGACTGGTCGCTGATTGTCAGCGATGACGGATCCGGTGACGCGGGCCCGGATATGGTGCATCGCTTTGCCCATAGCCATCCGGGGCGCGATATTTCGCTGGTGCAGGGGCCGCGTATGGGGTTTGCCCGCAATTTCCTGCACCTGTTGCAACAGGCCGGCCCGGATACCCCGCATGTGGCGCTGTCAGATCAGGATGATGTGTGGATGCCGGACAAGCTTGCAGCCGGGGTGGCGGCCCTGGCGCGCGTGCCTGCCGGCCAGCCGGCGCTCTACTGCAGCCGCACGATGATCTGTGACGCCGATCTTGACCCGCGGCAGCCCTCACCGCTGTTTCGCCGCCCGCCCGGGTTTCGCAATGCGCTGGTGCAGAACATGGCCGCCGGCAACACCATCATGCTCAACCGCGCCGCCCTAGACCTGTTGCAGGCAGCCGGGCGGAAAAACCGGCGCCTGGTGGCGCATGACTGGTGGATCTACCTGATGATTACCGGCGCGGGCGGACAGGTAATCTATGACACCGAACCACGGCTTTACTATCGCCAGCACGCCACAAACCAGATCGGCGCCAATGATACGCTGCGCGCCAGCCTTCAGCGTATCCGGCAACTGCTGGATGGCCGGTTCAGCACCTGGAACAGGGTCAATATCATCACCCTTTCGGATGCTGCCGATTTGCTGACCCCACAAAACCGCGCCGTGCTGGAGGATTTTCGCGCCCTGCGCCGCGCCCCCCTGCCCCGCCGCCTGCGGGCATTGCGCCGGCTTGGCCTTTATCGCCAGAGCCGTCAGGCCAACGCTGCCCTCTGGCTGGCCGCCCTGATCGGCCGGCTGTAGCTTCGGCTTCTGGTGACGTGTGATTTATGGATTTTGGCCCTAAACCAGCCCTTCCAGGTATTTTCCGTAATCGTTCTTGGCAAAAAGGTGGGCGCGGGCGTGCAGGTTTTCGCGGCTGATCCAGCCTTGGGCAAAGGCGATTTCATCAGGGCAACCCACCTGCAACCCCTGACGCTTTTGCAGCGTGCGCACGAAATTGCCGGCATCCAGCAGACTGCCGTGGGTGCCGGTATCAAGCCAGGCATAGCCACGCCCCATGCGTTCAACCGTCAGGGTGCCTTCTGCCAGATAGAGTTCCAGCAATGTGGTGATCTCCAGCTCACCGCGGGGTGAGGGCTGAACCTGCCGCGCCTTTTCCGGCGCCGTGCCATCAAGAAAATAAAGCCCGGTAACCGCGTAATTGGAGGACGGATTCTCGGGTTTTTCAACAATCGAGACAGCGCGGCCCTTGTCGTCAAAGCCCACCACGCCATAGCGCTCGGGGTCGGTCACGTGATAGCCAAACACCGTACCGCCGGTTTGCTGCGCATCAGCACTGGCCAGCATCTCGGGCAGGCCGTGGCCGAAAAAGATATTATCCCCCAGCACCATGGCCGAGGGCGCGCCGGCAAGGAAATCCTCGGCCAGCAGATAGGCCTGCGCCAGCCCGTCAGGCGAAGACTGCACGATATAGGTCAGCGAAAGCCCCCACTGGCTGCCATCCTCCAGCAGGCGCCTGAACTGGCCCTGATCCTCGGGCGTGGTGATCACGGCAATGTCGCGGATCCCGGCCAGCATCAGCACGGACAGCGGATAATAGATCATGGGTTTGTCGTAGATCGGCAGCAGTTGCTTGGATACGCCCATGGTGATCGGATAGAGCCGCGTGCCCGAACCACCTGCCAGAATGATGCCTTTGCGTTTTGTCATGTCACTTGTCCCAATTCTTTCAACACAATATGCAGCCCGGCCCGCCAGTCGGGCGGATCTATCCCGTAATCGGTCCGCAGTGTGGCCCCATCAAGGCGCGAATTCAGCGGTCTTGCGGCGGGGGTCGGATAGGCCGAGGACGGAATATCCGTTACCGCCACCGAAAGCCCGGCCTGCTGAAAGATCTCGCGCGCAAAACCGGCCCAGCTGATGGAGGGTGATCCCCCGTAATGATAGGTCCCGTTCGACCCTGTTCCAGCGAAAAATGCCTCTGCCATGATCAGCAGCGTGCGCGCGATATCAGCCGCCGGGGTCGGGCCACCGATCTGGTCGGCGACAATGGACAGCGCGTCGCGTTCCGCCCCCAGACGCAGCATGGTTTTGACAAAGTTGTTGCCATGCGCCGAAAAAACCCAACTGGTGCGCAAAATGGCATGGGCGCCACCGGCGGCACGCACCCCTTCTTCGCCCAGCAGCTTGCTGCGCCCGTAGGCGCCCAGCGGGGCCACGGGATCATCGGGGCGCCAGGGACGGCTGCCGCTGCCATCAAACACGTAATCAGAGGAAACATGCAGAAAGGGAATGCCGCGCGCCGCCGCCGCTGCTGCCATCGCCGCCGGGGCCTTCCCATTGACCACACAGGCCAGCGCCTCTTCTTCCTCGGCGCGGTCCACGGCCGTATAGGCGGCGGCATTGATGATGATATCCGCATCACACGCCGCCACGACTGCGGCGCAGGTTTCGGGATCTGACAGATCGGCCGCATCCCGCCCCAGCGCCGTTACCTGCGTCGCCGGCGGGGCCTGTCGCTGCAACTCCTGCGCCAACTGGCCGGTCTTGCCAAAAACCAGTATATTCATCAACAGGTATTCCTTGCGGCTTGTGTTTCGGTTATGGTGTCTTGCTGATTTTAGCCGGGGACACAACATTTGTAACCGCCCCGGCCGGAGAATAATTGATGGTGTATCTTGGCGACAAAGCGACAGGGCGCGATAACAATCTCAACCTGATCCGCATGATCGCCGCCAGCGCGGTGCTGGTTTCGCACGCCTTTCCGATCGCGCTGGGGCCGGATGCCGTTCAGCCACTGGAAACCGCCCTTGGCCATACGCTGGGCACGCTGGCGGTCTTTGCCTTTTTTGCCATATCAGGTTTTCTGATCACTGCCAGTTTTGAACGCTCTTCTTCGCTGACCAGCTTTCTGGCGGCGCGGTTTTTAAGGCTCTATCCCGCGCTGATCGTCAGCCTTCTGCTGGTTGCCTTCGGGATAGCCCCCTGGGTTTCGTCTCTGGCCCCTGCCGATTTCATCGCCACATCGGCCCCCTGGAAATTCATGGTCAGGAATCTGGCCCTGATCTCGCCAATGTATGTGCTGCCCACGGTGTTTGACACCAATCCCTATACCGCGATCGAGGGTTCGATCTGGACATTGTTCTACGAGGTGATGTGTTACACGGCAATTTTCCTGGCCGGCGTGGCCGGCATATGGCGCAACCGCCGGCTGGCGGCAGGGGTTCTGCTGCTTTATTTCGCGCTGTGGCTTGCGGCCGGGGCCTTTGACATCGGCATGCACCCGAAACTGCGCTCGTTGCTCAACCTGTCACTGCCCTTTGCCATCGGCACTGCGTTTTACCTGTGGAAAGACCGGCTGCCGCTGCATTTCGGGCTGTTTCTGGGGCTGGCGGCCCTCACCTGGATCAGCAAGGGCAGCTTTGCCTATACATTCATGCTCTGTCTCGCGCTCAGTTACGGGGTGTTCTGGTTTGCCTACATGCCGGGCGGCATCCTGCGCGCCTATAACCGGCTGGGCGATTATTCCTATGGCATCTATATCTATGCCTTTCCGCTGCAGGGGCTGGCGGTCTGGCTGTTCGGGCCGCAAAGCCCGGTTGAAAACATGCTCTATGCTTTTCCGATGACCCTGCTGGCTGCGGTTCTGTCCTGGCATTTCATCGAGGATCCGGCGCTCAGGGCGAAATCGCGCGTCGTGGGCTGGCTGAAACCGGCTTAGCCCCTGCCCAGACGGGTGCCCACGCCGTCACGGTCCTGCAGGGCGCGCCACCAGGCCTCGTTGTTCAGGTACCATTCCACGGTCTTTTCCAGCCCCTCATCCAGCGTCACCGAAGGCCGCCAGCCCAGTTCGGTGCGCAGACGGGTCGGATCAATCGCATAACGCAGATCATGGCCCGGACGATCCGCCACAAATGTGATCAGGTCGGCATAGGGGGCTTTGGCCGGGCGCTTTTCATCCAGAATCGCGCAGAGCTTTTGCACCAGTTCCAGATTGCTGGCCTCATTTTCACCGCCGATATTGTAAGGGCGCGCCACCTGCCCCTTTTGCAGCACGGTCAGCAGCGCGTCGGCGTGGTCCTCGACATAGAGCCAGTCGCGCACATTTTCCCCCTTGCCATAGATCGGGATGGGCTGACCGGCGAGCGCGCGCAGGATCACCACCGGGATCAGCTTTTCGGGGAAATGGTAGGGGCCGTAGTTGTTGGAGCAATTGGTCATCAGCACCGGCAGACCATAGGTTTCATGCCAGGCCCGCACCAGATGGTCGCTGGCGGCTTTTGAGGCAGAATAGGGACTGTTTGGCGCATAGGGCGTGTCTTCGGTAAACATCCCCGTCGCCCCCAGAGATCCGTAAACCTCGTCGGTAGAGACGTGATGAAAGCGAAACCCGCCGGGCCGGCCCTGCCCCTCCCAGTAATGGCGCGCGGCCTCCAGCATGTTGTAGGTGCCGTTCACATTGGTCTCGATAAAGGCGCCGGGGCCGTCGATCGAACGATCCACATGGCTTTCGGCCGCCAGATGCATCACCGCATCGGGGGCGTGGGCGGTAAAGATGCGGTCAAGGGCGGCGCGATCCCGGATATCGGCCTGTTCAAACGCATAGGCGGGGCTGTCGGCCACGCTGGCTACGTTCTCCAGGCAGGCGGCATAGGTGAGGGCATCAAGGTTCACCACCTGATGGCCATCCGCAATGGCGCGGCGCACCACGGCTGAACCAATGAACCCGGCGCCGCCGGTAACCAGAATCTTCATGCTGTCTTCCCGTAAATGAAAGGTGTTTCAAAATCACGCAACTGCGGGGCGGCGGCATCTTTTTCCGACAGAATCGCGGTATCAGGGTCGATTCCCCAGTCTATGCCGATCTCCGGATCATCAAATCGCACCGCGCCATCGCAATCAGGCGCATAGTAATCGGTGCATTTGTAAATGATCTCGGTATCGGGGCTGCGGGTGACAAAGCCGTGCAAAAACCCCTCGGGGATCAGCAACTGGCGGCCGTTTTCGGCCGTGAGCTCCACCCCGATCCACCGGCCGTAGCCGGGTGAGTTTCGCCGTATGTCCACCGCCACATCAAACAGCGCCCCCCGCCCGCAGCGCACCAGCTTGGCCTGGGCATGTGGCGGGGCCTGGAAATGCAGCCCGCGCACGGTATTCACCTCGCGAGAAAGCGAATGATTATCCTGCACGAATTCATATTCGATACCGTGCTGCGCCAGGGTGCGGCGGTTCCAGCTCTCGGCGAAAAAGCCGCGATGGTCGCCAAACCGGCGCGGCGTCAGGACAAGCACACCTTCAAGCGCGGTTTTCTCAATCTGCAT
>JALSRG010000091.1 GCA_026984915.1 Marinosulfonomonas sp.
GCGGCTTCGGTGGCCGTGTCAGCAGCTCCCTCCACAGCATCGGCCACGGATCCAGCCGCATTTTCCGCAGCTTCGCCAACGGCATCAGAGGCCCCTTCCAGCAAAGACGGTTTTTCAACAGCTTCGCCACTGGTGGTCATGGCTTCGTCGCCATCTTTCTGGCCTTGCAGATAATAGTATCCGCCGATACCTGCAGCGGCCAAAACCACAACGTAAATCCAAGTCTTGTTCATCTCGGAACCCCCTTTACTGAACAGCGTTATTGCGCCCCCTCCTACGCCCATTTCGCCGCTTTGCAAGCGCTTCCGGCGCGATATGGCGGTAGATTGCTCATACTTGCTGCGATTAGCGGGTTGAAACACAACGCAGGCGCGTCTAATTTGCCCGCTGAAAGCTTTACAACTGAAGGAACAAAGCCATAGCTCGTAGACCCCACAACGCCCCGCCACAGCGCGATACTGGCCCCCGCGTCAATGAACGCATCCGGGCCGACGAAATCCGCCTGATCGGGGCCGACGGTGAGAATGTCGGCCTGGTTACGCCGGCCAAAGCCATGGAACTTGCGGATGAAGCCGGTCTGGATTTGGTGGAAATTTCGCCCAATGCAAACCCGCCCGTGTGCAAGATCATGGATTTCGGCAAGTTCAAGTATGAGCAGCAGAAACGCGAATCAGAAGCGCGGAAAAAGCAGAAAACCATCGAGATCAAAGAGGTGAAGTTTCGTCCGAATACAGATACCCATGATTATGATGTGAAAATGCGCAACGTTTTCAAGTTTCTGGACAACGGTGACAAGGTCAAAATCAGCCTGCGGTTTCGCGGTCGTGAAATGGCGCACCTCAATCTGGGCCGCGAGTTGCTGGAGCGCGTGGCAGAAGACGTCAAGGACGTGGGCAAGATTGAAAACATGCCGAAAATGGAAGGTCGTCAAATGATCATGATGATCGGTCCATTGCCGAAATAGGCGCGTCATCACTCCGATTGAAAGCCCTCGCATTTGTGGGGGCTTTTTTATTTTCCCGCAACCGTGCGCGCGCCGCGCCACCATTTCAGGACATCAAGGTAATCAAAAGCAAGCGAACACAGGTCAACGGCCAGCAACAGCCAGAGAAAGCCGGCATAGCCTTGCGAAGCGGTCCCCAGCGTTTGCCAGACAATCACAATCAGCGGCGTCCAGATCAGCACATGCGGCAGCGCCATCAGCCTGGACAGGCCACGTTCCGCCAGCATGATCACGATGTTCGGGGCCATCCCGCCCACCGCAAGCAGGGCAATCAACAGGCCGTTGTGCTGATCGACGAACGCCAGCGACAAAAGATTGACGGGCAGCAGAACCAGTGCAACCCAGATTTGCACCCACAACGGCAAAGCGCGAAAACTGCGCCAGATCTCAGCAATTCGGGTCAGATTGGTTTTCCTTGTCACAACACAAGGCCCCGGACTGGATCCGGGGCCTTCCTGTCTCTGTCAAAAGCAGAGGCCGCATGGCTATGCCGCCAGACTCAACCGCTCGCCGCAACGGCTCGTTTGGTCATCACTTTGACCAGATGCGCGCGGTATTCCGGGGTTCCATGCAGATCACCGATCAGGTTGTCGGCACTGACATTCAGCCCATCCACTGCGGTTGGGCTGAAATCGGCACTCAGGGCGGCTTCGGCATCTGTCCAGCGAAAGACGCCCTCCTCACTGGCGCCGGTGACGGCCACCCGCACCCCGTCCGCCGTTTGCGCGACAAACACCCCGACCAGCGCAAAACGCGACGCAGGCTGGTCGAATTTCTGGTAGTTTGCCTTTTGCGGGATCGGGAACCTGACGGCCGTGATGATTTCTCCATCATGCAGGGCCGTGGTAAACATGCCCTCAAAGAAATCATCCGCTGCGATTTCACGCGTATTGGTGACGATGGTGGCACCGCTGGCCAGAACAGCCGCCGGATAACAGGCCGCCGGATCATCATTGGCCAATGATCCGCCAATGGTGCCACGGTTGCGCACCGCCGGATCCCCGATGCCACCGGCCAAGGCCGCCAGCGCCGGATAATCGGTGGCACCGCTGGCCACTTCGGCATGGGTCGTTGTGCCGCCGATGATCAGCATATCGCCATCCCGGCTGATCCCCGACAGTTCAGCGATCCCGGTCAGGCTGACCAGGGTTTCCGGATTGGCCAGTCTCTGTTTCAGTGTCGGGATCAGGGTTTGACCGCCGCCCAGCGCCATGGCCTCGTCATGGCCCAGCGCTTCAACGGCATCAGCAAGTGTCTCGGGGCGGGTGATGTTGAGTTCATACATGTCTCTCTCCTTAACCTTGCATTGCCGACCAGACACGCGCCGGTGACAGCGGCATGTCGATATGGGTGATGTCGTGCCCGGCCCGTTGCAGAGCATCCACCACCGCGTTGACAACCGCCGGTGGCGATCCGATGGCACCAGCCTCGCCACAGCCTTTCACCCCCAGCGGATTATGGGTGCATGGTGTCTGGCAACTGTGATCGACATCATAAAACGGCAGATCGTCGGCCCGTGGCATGGCGTAGTCCATAAAGCTGGCCGACAGCAACTGCCCGTCACTGTCGTAGACACAGTTTTCCAGCAGGGCCTGACCAATGCCCTGACCGATTCCGCCGTGAACCTGCCCGTCGACAATCATCGGGTTGATGATGTTGCCAAAGTCATCTGCTGCATGGAATGAGCAGATTTCGACCTTGCCGGTGTCCGGATCCACTTCAACCTCACAGGCATAGGCGCCTGACGGATAGGTAAAGTTGGCCGGGTCATAGAAGGCGGTTTCCTCCAGCCCCGGCTCGAGATCCTCGAGCGGGTAGTTATGCGGCACATAAGCCGCCAGCGTAACATCGCCCCATGCCACCGATTTATCGGTGCCGGCCACGGTGAACTGGCCGTCTTTCAGCTCGATATCGCCTTCCGAGGCTTCCATGAGATGCGCGGCAATCTTCTTGGCCTTGCTGATCACCTTTTCGGCAGCCCGCACCATGGCACTGCCACCCACAGCGATTGACCGGGATCCATAAGTCCCCATGCCCATCGGTGTTTTGGCGGTATCCCCATGCACGATGTCCACCTGATCGGCATCAATCCCGATCATCGAGGCGATCACCTGCGGAAACGCGGTTTCATGGCCCTGCCCGTGTGAATGCGAGCCAGTCATGACGGTGATCGAACCGGTTGCGTTCACCCGCACTGTTGCGCTCTCGTACAGTCCGGCACGCGCCCCCAGTTGCCCAACAAGGTTCGAGGGGGCTATCCCGCAAGCCTCGATATAACAGTTCACCCCGAGACCACGCAGCTTGCCTTTCTTTGCGCTGGCCTCACGGCGCGCCTCGAACCCGTCAAAATCCGCCATCTCGATCAGCTTGTCCATGGTCGCGTTGTAGTCGCCCGTGTCATAGGCCACCGCCACCGGGGTTTCATAGGGGAACTCGGTGATGAAATTCTTGCGCCGCAACTCGATCGGGTCCATGCCGAGTTCGCGTGCGGCCTTGTCGATAACCCGTTCCAGCTGGAAACTGGCCTCGGGCCGGCCGGCCCCGCGGTAGGCATCCACCGGCACCGTATTGGTGAACACGGCCTTGACGTTTACATAGATCAGCGGTGTCTTGTAGTTACCCGCCATCAAAGTGCCATGCAGCCAGGTCGGAACGCTTGGCGCGAATGTGGAAAGATACGCCCCCATATTGGCCAGTGTATCGGTGCGCAGGGCCAGAAAATGGCCGTCCTTGTCCAGCGCCAGTTCGATCTTGGTCACATGGTCGCGGCCCTGCCCGTCGGACATGAAGGCCTCGGACCGGGTCGCAGCCCATTTCACCGGCCGGTTCACCGCCTTGGCGGCGAAGGTGCAAAAGGCTTCCTCGGCATAATGGAAAATCTTGGTGCCAAAGCCACCGCCGACATCCGGCGAGATCACATGCAGCTTGTGTTCGGGGATGCCCAGGACGAACGCCCCCATCAACAGGCGGATCACATGCGGGTTCTGGCTGGTCGTATATAGCGTATGCTCATCCGTGGCCCGGTTGTAATCGCCAATGGCAACACGGGCTTCCATCGGGTTTGCCACCAGCCGCTGATTGCGCAGCTCCAATGTGGTCACATGCGCGGCATTGGCTATGGCATCGGCCACAGCGGCACTGTTCTCTTCGACAAATCCCCAGTCATAGCAAAGGTTTGATGACAGTTCTTCATGCACCTTGGGGGCGCCATCTTCCAGCGCCGCCGCCATATCGATCACCGCCGGCAATTCACTTATATCCATTTCAATGGCTTCAGCCGCGTCGCGGGCCTGTTCCAGCGTTTCCGCCACAACCGCCGCTATCGGATCACCCACATGACGCACAAACCCTTCGGCCAGGACCGGATGCTTTGGCTCCTGCATCGGTTCCCCGAACCGGTCCGTCACCTGCCAGCCACAGGGAATGCCGCCCACGCCTTCGAAATCCTTGCTGGTGAAAATCCGGATCACCCCCGGCATTTTTTCAGCGGCACGAGTGTCAACCCTGTTCAGCTTGCCATGCGCTACATCCGAGCGCAGAAAATGCACATAGGCCTGATTGTGAATATTGATGTCGTCGGTATAATTTCCCAGTCCGGTCAGAAACCGGACGTCCTCGCGCCGTTTTGTGCTGGCGCCGATGCCTCCATCTGCTGGCATTGTATCCTCCCTGAGCAAGCCCTGTGCGTTCACAAGACCTTGTTGTTTCTACTCTGCGGCGATGCTGCTGACGTCCTGTCCGCTCGCGGCCATAATCGCTTTGACAATATTGTGGTAGCCGGTACAGCGGCACAGATTACCCGACAGATAGGCCCGTATTTCCGCCTCTGTCGGCTTCGGGTTTTCGGCCAGCAGGGCCTTGGCGCTCATCACCATGCCCGGCGTACAGAACCCGCATTGCAGCCCGTGATTGTCCTGAAAAGCCTGTTGCAGGGTGCTCAGCGTACCATCCGGCGCCGCTTCTCCCTCGATCGTTTGCACCTCGGCACCTTCCGCTTCGGCAGCAAATATCGTGCAGGATTTGACCGCCTTGCCATCCACATGCACAACACATGCGCCGCATTGGCTGGTATCACACCCCACATGCGTGCCGGTCAGTTCCAGGGTTTCACGCAGAAACTCCACCAGCAGGGTGCGATCTTCCACATCCCCGCTCACGGATTCGCCGTTCACGGTCATCGAGACCTGTGTCATGAATTCCTCCCGTTTAATTTCGTCTGTTTTTCTTGTTCCGCACCGAGTTAAACATGCAGAGCCGGAAAAACGAAACAGAATCCGGCTCCACAGCTAAATTTTTCGTGTCTCGCGCCGTTTCTTGCCACCTCTTGGCTGCGGCCGCGACGGTATTTCCTTCAACAATCCGCCGACTCCCATGGCGGCAATGGTTTTGTCGTCAGGGGGCAACCCGCAGACCACACGCTCCAGAATCCAGTCAGCACCGTTCAGCGCCGGGGTGCGCGCGCAGCCCGGCAAGCCGATGACCGGGCGCTCGTCCAGCTCTCCCAGAAACAGCAGATTACCGGGATCGACCGGAATGCCAAAGCGGATCAGCCTGCCCCCGGCATGCCGCAGCGCCTGCGGCGCCACATCGCAGATGTCGGACGTGGCCGTTGCCGTCAGAATCAGGATCAGTTCGCCGCTGGCTTTGTTGATGGCGCGTGCCAGATTCTGCTCATCATGTGCACAGACCACGGTTTCATGCAGTTCCATCCCCAAAGCCTTCAGACGGTTGCCGGTTGCCCTGATGCCTTTTTCGATCAGGGTTTCTGCCTTTGCCGACGTTTCCGTGCGCGACAGTATCAGTGATGCGTTTTTCAAACACACGGGCTGAACCTTCAGAGCGCAGGATACAGCCGCTGCCACCTTCGCAACCTGGCTTTCGCAAACCGCATAGGAAATGATCTTGATCGTCGCCAGCATCGCACCCGGATATGTACGCGAGAACGGGGCCAGCGTGGCAATGGTGATCATCGGGTCAACCAGATTGGCGGCCAGAATGGCAGCCGGGTCCAGCATCACGACGCCGGGTGCCGTTGCCAACAGGTTGGCCCGCCCGGCAAAGGGCTCAGTGCGGCATAGCATTGCCTTTTCCGGATCCGGGGCCAGCGCCCTGGCAATGACATCCGCAGCAGTGTTCTCGTCCATATCTCCGGGGTCAAGCCGGGCAACCGTTACCGATGAATACCCCGATTCCGACAGGCGGCGGATATCGTCCTCTGTCAAACGGATACCTTTGCGCAGGCGCCCCGATTTCAGCGGGTGCGAGTGGGCCAGAATTGCGCCGGTTGCCTGGGCCAGGGAAACAGCGCCAAATCGCATCAGCCCTGCCTCAGGACCCGGGTCATTTCGCCCAAGATGGAAATCGCGATTTCCGCCGGAGTTTTCGCGCCGATCCGCAGCCCGACCGGCCCGTGAATACGGGCAATCCGGGCGTCGTCAAACCCGGCCTCCTTCAGTCGCCCAACCCGTTTTCCATGCGTGCGGCTTGAGCCGAGACACCCCAGATAAAACACATCCGAGCGAAGGGCCGTGATGATCGCCGGATCATCTATTTTCGGGTCATGGCTCAGCGTCACAACGGCACAACGCGCATCCAGCCCCTGTTTTTCAAGTGCCTCGTCAGGCCAGTCCTCGATGATTGTCTCCTGCGGAAACCTGTTCTGCGCGGCAAAGGTCTCGCGCGGGTCAATCAGCACCACATCATAGCCCGCCAGCCGTGCCATCTGCACCAGAGGCTGGGCAATATGGACCGCCCCCACCACCATCAGACGCAAGGGCGGGTTGTGAAGCGCGACAAAGGTTTTGCCGTCCGCTTCAAATCCCGATTTATCTTCCCTGAAGCGTTCTGCATATTGCGCGGTCCCCGCCAGGCTGCGGCTCCAGTCTTGCGTGTCAACCACATAGGCCACGGGCCTGCGTGCCCGCCGCGCGGCCACCAGATCGGCCAGCATCTTTTCACCGAGTTCGGTCCCGACCGGCTCAAGCAGAATGCGGATGGTGCCGCCACAGGCCAGCCCCACCTCAAAGGCTGTTTCATCCGCCACGCCGAATTCCAGAATCCGGCTTTTGCCGTCCTTCAGTGCGTCTTCGGCCTCAAAAATGACCGCCCCTTCGACACAGCCGCCGGAAACCGAGCCCATGATCTCACCCGCGCCCGAAATGGCCAGTTGGCTGCCAACCGGACGCGGGGCGCTGCCCCATGTCTGCACAACCGTGGCCAGCACAGCCCCTTTGCCGGCCCGGTGCCAGGCCAGGGCAGTTTCGGGGACATCATCATATCCCGGTTCATTCGGGGCCTGGCTCATCTATCCTCGTGTGATCCTGCACTGAAAACAATTGTTGCGCGCCGAACGCACATCCACAAATGCCACATTGGCATTGTCAAACAGGGTTTCGCAAGCTTTCTCTATGCGTTCGGCGGCGACAATCTGTCCGGTGCCATAAATGATGCGGAAATCTTCCGAATAGCCTTTGAGAAGGTAATCCGGGCTGTCACGCAAGGCCGGAGGCCGGTCTCTATCGGCATAGGCATTACATTTCTCTGCGCAGAGGAAAATCGGCCCTGTTTCTGCATAGGGTTGCAGGCCGGGAAAAGGCCGGGCCGCACAGATCAGCATTTCAGCACCTTTCGGGATCATATCCAGACAGTGGCGGCACGGGTTACCCTGCCCGTCGGAAACCGTTCGTTCGGGCGCAAGGCCGTAATCATCCGTTCCTCCGTCACGCAAGGCGGCCACCCATTGGCTGTCGTAGGGTTTGAAATTCAGGCGCATGGTTTTTCCTTTCACAGA
Organism: Marinosulfonomonas sp.; assembly: GCA_026984915.1. Taxonomy (GTDB): domain Bacteria; phylum Pseudomonadota; class Alphaproteobacteria; order Rhodobacterales; family Rhodobacteraceae; genus WFVA01. The sequence goes on from JALSRG010000091.1 coordinate 7,794, forward strand.
TCATTGCCTGTGTTTCGCCCTGCCGGCGGCAAAATACGATCCGAAACCTGCGCAAAGAAAACGGCCGCCGGAAGGAAATCCCGGCGGCCGTTGTCCGATTTATCTTCAGCGATGTCTTATTCTGCGGGTTGGGTCGCCCCTGCCGCGGACCCGGACAGGCGATCCGGCAAGGCAAATGCCACAATCACGAATACGATCCCCAGCACAATACCCAGCACATCGCCGGGGATGGCGGTCAGACCATCGTATTTTGCACCCGGAACAGTCCCCAAGGTGACTTTGCCACCGCCGATTTTCGCCATCAGCCCCATCGCCTTGGCCGCAGGATAGGTGGCCATATAGGCCGCAGCGCCCAAAAGGCCGCCGGCAATGAAGAACAGCGCATCCTTGCGGCCGGTCGCGGCTGCAGCAACACCGGTGCCCGGGCAGAACCCGGCAATCGCCCAGCCGATACCCAACAGGATCCCACCAACGAAAACGCCAATCTCCGCCGCTTTCACCGACATATGCGCAACATCAACCAGGCCGAGCATCTGCCCCAGGAACATCAGGATGGAAGCCACACCGATCGCCAGCAAAATGGCCTTGGCCAAATGCAGATTGGTCAGGTTGAGCATCTTGATGATATATTGCGGATTGGTGGCGCCGATGCGGTCCAGGACAAAGCCGAAAACCCCACCAATTATCAAAGCATAAATGATCGTCATGGCTCAGCCCTCCTTCTTGTACATCATCAACGCCACCGGAATGGCCGCGCCAAAAGCACCAATAGTGAAAATATAGCCGGACAAGGATGTCTGCATCAGGCCAGACATCATGTGGCCGGATGTACAGCCGCCCGCCAATCGCGCACCATAAAGCACAATGAATCCGCCGATAAAGGCAGCGGCATAGCGTTTGGCATGGCTATCTCCGAAATTCGCGCGCCAAATGGGCGGCATGACGCGTTCTTCCTTGGGCACCCAGCCCCGGCCCGCGGCCGAAATGGCTGCGCCAACCATCATCGCCAGAACAAAGACAAAGCTGTAGTTCAGCGGATTGGCAACATGTTTGGCATATTTTCCGTTCGATTTTGCCAGATAGGCATTGGACGACGTGTATTTGCCATCCTCGGTTTGCGTCACAACCGAACTGTCGACCGCATTCCAGACGATCCCGTCCAGAATGACAAACTGTGTCGACACCCCGATCGGCTTGACAATGAGGACGGCCAGAAAGAACACGAGCCCCAGCGCCAACCCTCCTGTTTTCCAGTTGAGTATCATGAGAATTCCTCTCTTGTTGCTGCTAACACATTCATCATCGTGAATAATTAACCCAACACCGGGAGGCAAGACATTGATCTGCGTCAAATGGCGCATTTTTGACGCATGTTTACTGGCAACATGCACGGTCTGCGCCCTAAACTCTCTCCATTTTCTCTAACAAACGCGCCTTTTCCCCGAAATCATCGGGGCAGGCCAGTGCTTGTGCCAGGGCCTCCAGTGACGCGATGTTGTGCCCGGCGCGAAAACTGTCGACATGCGGCAGCATGGCGCGAATACCGGCGGCTTTCGGGGCAAATCCCTGCCACCGCAACAAGGGGTTCAGCCAGATCAGGCGACGGGCAGACAATTGCAGGCGTTGCATTTCCACTTCCAGATCATGCGGGGAATCGCGGTCCAGACCGTCAGAAATCAGCAATACAACGGCCCCCTGCCCCAGCACGCGCCGCGACCAATCCCGGTTGAACCTGTGCAGGCAGGCGCCGATCCGCGTCCCTCCTTCCCAATCCTGGGCCTCGGCCCCGGCCGCGGACAGGGCCGCATCCACGTCACGCGTGGCCAGATGGCGGGTGATATTGGTCAGGCGGGTGCCAAAGGTAAAGCCGTATACTTTTGACCAGCCGGCCCCTTTCTGGTTTGAAACCGCATGCAGGAAATGCAGAACCGCCCGGGAATATTGCGACATCGACCCCGAAATATCACAGATCACCACCAGATTCGGCCATCGGATGCGCCGCTTTTTCATCGCCAGTGATTGCGCTTCGCCACCATAACGCATCGATTCACGCATGGTTCGCCGCCAGTCCGGCAAGCGCCCGTTCGCGCTTGCTTTTGTGCGCCGCGACCGTATCGGCCTTACCGGCAGGGTCAGACGCGCCAGCATTCGCTTGGCCTCTGCCATCTCTGCATTGGTCATCTGCTCAAAGTCCAGGCTGCGCAAACGCTCCTCGCGTGACATGGTCAGGCTGGCATCAATCTCGATTTCGGTTTCTTCCTCGCCGCCTTGCGCAAGATCCGGAACATCCCGCTCCACCCCGTCAAGCAGCGCTTCGGCCGCGCGTTTTTCCGCTGCTCTGGCTTTGCGTTCCTCCTGCACCCCGCGCACCGAAGGCAGCATCATCGCCATCATATGCTCAAGATACCGCGGGTCGCGCCAAAACAGGCGAAACACCTGATGAAACGTCGCACGCTGTTCCGGCCGGGTCACGAAACAGGCATGCAGCGTCCAGTAAAAATCGCGCTGATCGCCAAAGCCGGCCGCAGCCACGGCCCGCACGGCCCGAACCACACTCCCCGGCCCCACCGGAATGCCCGCAGCCCGCAACGCCCGCGCGAAATGCGTAATATTGCCGGCCAGTTTCCCGTCTTCCGGGATTTCGAGTGGTAGATATTCCGCCATCTATCTTCCCGCCTGCATGTCTTCATCCTTGTTCCGGAAGATTCCGCATCAAAGCCCCAGAACCTTGGCCAAACCGGCACCTTTCCGGCAGAGTGCACGGAAACGATCCATCACGCGGTTTCCAGCCCGGCCTTTGCGTCTTCCAGAATCCTTTTCGCCTCACCACCGGCCAGTTGCTGGATGTCATCCTGATACTTGAGAATGGCCCCCAGCGTATCGGCAATCACTTCGGGTGACAGCGAAACCACATCCAGAGCCAGCAGGCATTTGGCCCAGTCGATCGTTTCCGCCACCCCCGGTTTCTTGAACAGATCCTCCGTGCGCAACCTTTGCACAAAGGCCACCACCTCGCGCGACAACGCTTCGCTCGCCTCAGGCGCACGCGCATGCAAAATCTGCATTTCCCGTTCGAAATCCGGATAATCCACCCAATGATAAAGGCAGCGGCGTTTCAGCGCGTCATGCACCTCGCGGGTGCGGTTCGAGGTCAGGATCACGATCGGCGGTTCCGGTGCCTTGATCGTGCCCAGTTCGGGGATGGTGACCTGAAAATCGGACAGCGCTTCCAGCAGGAAGGCCTCAAACGGCTCATCCGTGCGGTCCAACTCATCGATCAGCAAAACCGGCGCACCGCCCGGTTGCGGGCTCATCGCTTCCAGAAGAGGACGCCGGACAAGATAGTCTTCGCTGAACAATTCTGATTGCAACACGTCCCGATCCGCCGTTCCGGTTGCTTCGGCGGTACGAATGGCCACCATCTGTGCGGCAAAATTCCATTCATAAACCGCACTCGCCGCATCCAGCCCCTCATAACACTGCAACCGGATCAGCCGCCGGCCGAGCGCTGCGGAAATGGCCTTGGCGATTTCCGTTTTGCCGACCCCCGCCTCACCTTCCAGAAACAGCGGCCGGCCAAGTTTCAGCGCCAGAAATACCACGGTGGCCAATGCCCGCCCGCAAATATAGCCCTGCCCGGCCAGCAGTTTCTGCACTGCATCAATGGATGCGACCCTGTCCGGCATCTTTTGCCTCCCTTTCCTGTCGGCTTCAGACTGCACGCACACCGCCCAAGGTCAAGGCGCCTGTTTGCCGCAAGAATTCGTTGCAATTGAGATGATTGCCCTTTTGTCCGGCTTGCGGCAATAAGGGGGCCAAATCCAAAGGCGCGTAAAGGAGACAGAGATGACAACCCGTTCTGCCAACCCGGACAGACCTGCCCTGAAACCAAAAGACGCGCCTGATCTGGGCCGGTTCAACTGGGAAGACGCATTCCGGCTGGAGGAGCAGTTGAGCGAGGACGAGCGCATGTTGCGCGATGCCGCCCGCGAATTTGCGCAGGGCGCGTTGCAGCCGCGGGTGATCGAGGCCTATGCGAATGAAACCACCAACCCCGACATTTTCCGCGAAATGGGTCATGCCGGTTTGCTGGGCACCACGATCCCCGAGGAATACGGCGGGCTGGGGGCGAATTATGTCACCTATGGGCTGGTTGCGCGGGAAATCGAGCGGGTGGACAGCGGTTACCGCTCGATGATGTCGGTGCAATCGTCGCTGGTGATGTATCCGATCTATGCCTATGGCACCGAAGAACAGCGGCAGAAATACCTGCCGAAACTGGCCAGCGGCGAATATATCGGCTGTTTCGGGCTGACCGAACCCGATGCCGGCTCCGACCCCGGCGGCATGAAAACACGGGCCGAGAAAACCGCGACCGGCTATAAGCTGACCGGCAGCAAGATGTGGATCTCCAACAGCCCGATTGCCGATCTGTTCGTGGTCTGGGCCAAATCCGAGGCCCACGGCGGCAAGATCAAGGGCTTTGTGCTGGAAAAAGGCGCAAAAGGCCTGTCGGCGCCGAAAATCGGCGGCAAGCTGTCGCTGCGGGCGTCCATTACCGGTGAAATCGTGATGGACGGTGTCGAGGTGGGCGAAGAGGCCCTGCTGCCCAATGTCGAAGGGCTGAAGGGGCCGTTCGGCTGTCTGAACCGCGCGCGTTATGGCATATCATGGGGCGTGCTGGGGGCGGCCGAATTCTGCTGGCACGCGGCACGACAATACGGGCTGGATCGCAAGCAGTTCAACAAGCCGCTGGCGCAGATGCAACTGTTCCAGAAAAAACTGGCCGATATGCAGACGGAAATCACCCTGGGGCTGCAAGGCTGCTTGCGGGTGGGCCGTCTGATGGACGCGGCCAACGCCGCGCCCGAAATGATCAGCCTGATGAAGCGCAACAACTGTGGCAAGGCGCTGGATATCGCGCGCATGAGCCGCGATATGCACGGCGGCAACGGGATCAGCGAGGAATTCCAGGTGATCCGCCATATGGTGAACCTTGAAACCGTGAACACCTATGAGGGCACCCATGATGTGCATGCGCTGATCCTCGGGCGAGCACAGACGGGTCTTCAGGCTTTTTTCTAGGGGGGTGATATGATCATCACTGTTACAACAATTGCTCTGTTTGCGTTCACACCACAGCCGTTGCAACCCTTTGTGATCCTGTTTATCCTGCCGTGACCGTAATCATTTCGCGAGCGTACCCCACATGCAAGCCGACCCGACGATCGGACTGATGATCCTGACCTTGGTTCCCACCCCCCTGCTACTGCCTGTTCTGGTGATCGGGGCGGGAGTTGCGTTCGGAGTGGGCTGACCCGTGCCGCTGGATCTCTGGCTTGCCTTTGCGGCGGCGTCATTCGTTGTGGTGGTCATTCCAGGGCCGACAATCCTGCTGGTGGTATCCTATGCGCTGACCCAGGGGCGGCGCGTGGCGGTGGCCACAGCACTTGGCGTCGCGCTGGGGGATTTCATCGCGGTTTCGGCGTCACTCGCGGGGCTTGGGGCCGTCCTGCTGACGTCGGCCTGGGCCTTCATGGCGCTCAAGTGGATCGGCGCGGCCTATCTGGTGTTTCTCGGGATCAAGATGCTTCGAACAGCCCCGGTTTTCGGCAAGCTCGAGGCATCCGCCCGGCCCCCGGCCAGGCACATCTTTGCCCATGCCGCGCTGGTCACGGCATTCAACCCGAAAGGCATCATTTTCATCATCGCTTTCGTGCCGCAGTTTCTCAGCCCCGATCATGCAGTCTTGCCCCAGTTCCTGACAATGCTGGTCACATTTGTCGGCCTCGGCGCCATCAACGCACTGGCCTATGCGCTGCTCGCGGATCAACTGCGCCAACGCATTCGCAGACCGGGAATCCTGCGCTGGCTGAACCGGTTGGGTGGTGGTGTTCTGGTCGGCATGGGCATCATGACAGCGGCGGTCCAGCGTAGCTGACCGGGACAGCGAGAGATGGCACCGAGAGATTCGGGCTCGGGGTGACTTCGCCGCGCCGATTCAATTACATTGTTAACCATTTACAACCACAGGTTGGCTGCTAATGCTTTGATTATTAGCGATTTTGGCAACAACACTTATATGTTAGCAAAGATTGATCCCGAAGCGGGGAAATAAAGAAAAACTTCGTGCGTTTTACAGAAAATTCCTTCTATCTGTGTCACACTGACGCGCTTTATCCGGTTTTTACCTTACTGACGCCATCGTTTTGCGGTGAATTTTTTTTGGTTATTGGCGGACCGGCTCAATACAAGAGAACCAAAAATGAACATCCTCGCAAAGAGACATCTCGCAAAGAGACATGGAGTGGAAAAACTGTCACCGGAAAAGCGGGAATGGTTGCAGACCCTGAAAAAAGCGGGGGACACGCAGGGCTATTATCAGCAGTTGGGTGACAATCATTCGGCCGTCTTTCTGGAAGCCGGACCCCGGCTGCTGGTCACCTTCGAGAGCAGTGACCAGATACTGAACGAGCGCGAAAACAAACGCCCCTTGGGTTTTGAGGTCATCGACGGCACGGGATGTTCGCACCTTTGTATTCTTGCGCACAGCGCCAACTGGTTTCGCAACCAGGCAATTTATTCATTCTTTGATGATTTGCTCGATGAGGGGTTTTTCGACGACTTTGACCAGGTTGTGTTTTATGGAGCCGGAATGGGCGGATACGCGGCAGCGGCCTTTAGCGTTGCATCACCGGGCTCCACTGTCATCGCGATACAGCCACAGGCAACACTGGACCCACGCGTGACCGAATGGGATACGCGGTTTCTCTCCATGCGGCGTACATGTTTCACTGACCGGTACGGCTATGCCCCGGACATGCTGGAAGCCTGCAATCGGGCCTTTGTCCTTTACGATCCCGAGGAAGAGATGGATGCCATGCATGCGGCGCTTTTCACCCGTCAGAATGTTTCAAAAATACGCTGCCGGCTGCTGGGGCGCTATATCGAAAACCACCTGGAAGAAATGGATATCCTGTCGCCCCTGATTCAACAGGCACTCAAGGGCAACCTGCGGGAAAACGATATCCACCGGCTGTACCGGGCGCGCCGGAATTATCCGCCCTACCTGCGCCGCCTCATGGCGCAGTTGGAAGACAATGACCGCCTGGAAATGGCCCAGCGCCTGTGCAAGTTTGTCAAATCCCGCATGGATGGCCCCTGTTTCGAAGGGACAGTCAAACGGGTCGAACAACAGCTTGCGCAACGCATACGCCGCCGACAGGCCGACCGCGAGAAATACCAGAAATAACCCCTCGGCAGGCGGGTACTGCGTGCCGCCCGTCAGGCGATCTCACTCTTTACTGGCGTGACGCGGGGCAATTGTGTAATGCGGGCATAATGACAAAGAAACTGATCCTGCGCCGTCCCGATGACTGGCACCTGCATTTGCGCGACGGGGCCATGCTTGCTGCTGTTCTGCCCGAAACGGCGCGCCATTTTGCCAGGGCAATCATCATGCCGAATCTGGTTCCTCCCGTTGTCACATCCAGGGACGCTGCCGCATACCGTGACCGTATCCTGGCGGCGATCCCGCAAGGCTGTGACTTCACCCCGTTGATGACGCTGTATCTGACAGAAGACACCGATCCGGAGGATGTTGCCGCCGCACAGGCAACCGGTCTTGTTTCGGCGGTCAAGCTCTACCCGGCCGGCGCCACCACGAATTCCGCCTCCGGGGTTCAGGATTTTGACAAGGTCCGCCCGGTGCTGGAGCGCATGGCCGATATTGGCCTGCCGCTTTGTGTCCATGGCGAGGTGACAGATCCTTCGGTTGATATTTTTGATCGCGAGGCGGTATTCATCGAAACCGTGCTCGACCCGATCCGCCGCGCCACACCGGGCCTGCGCGTGGTCATGGAACATATCACCACAAAGGAAGGGGTCGATTACGTTCTGGCAAATGATGCAGATCTGGCCGCGACCATAACCACGCATCACCTTGTGATAAACCGCAACCACATTCTGGTGGGCGGCATCAAACCGCACTACTATTGCCTGCCCATCGCCAAACGCGAAAAGCATCGTTTGGCGCTGCGCGCGGCCGCCACATCAGGTGACGACCGGTTCTTCCTTGGAACAGACAGCGCCCCGCACACCGATGCCAACAAGCAATCCGCCTGTGGCTGCGCCGGGTGTTTCACCGCCCCAAATACCCTGCCTGTTCTGGCGCATGTTTTCGAAGAGGAAAAATCGCTGGACCGTCTGGAAGGGTTTGTATCGTTACACGGCCCCGCCTTTTATGGCATGCAACCAAACACCGAAAAACTGACCTTGGTGAAGGCCGCTCCCCTTTCCGCCCCTGATCATATCATGACCAGCGAAGGCCCCGTGACCATATTCGATCCGGGTTTTCCGCTTTGCTGGCGTGTAGACCCTGACAACCAAAGTCCGACATGAAAAAGGCCGCATCATGATCCCGACATCCTTTCCCGACCAAGACGAAATTGCCCGCCTGACGGCCCGGATGCTGCTGGAAATAAAGGCGGTGCATTTCAATGCAGAAACACCCTTTACCCTGGCCTCCGGCCTGCCCAGCCCCACCTATATTGATTGTCGCAAGCTGATCAGCCATCCACGCATTCGCGCGACCGTCATGGACTTTCTGGCCATGACCGTGATGCGCGATGCCGGGTTTGAGGCTTTCGACAACATTGCCGGCGGTGAAACCGCTGGTATTCCCTTTGCTGCGATGGTGGCCGAACGCATGGGCCTGCCGATGACCTATGTGCGCAAGAAACCCAAAGGCTATGGGCGCAATGCCCGCATCGAGGGCGAGATGTCCGAGGGCCAGCGCGTGCTGCTGGTCGAGGATCTGACCACCGATGGCGGCTCCAAGCTGTCATTCATCGAGGCCATCCGCGAGACCGGCGCCACCTGCGCCCATACGGCGGTCATCTTCTACTATGGCATTTTTCCGGAAACGCTGGAAAACCTTTCGGACAATGGCATTCATCTGCATTCCCTCTGTACCTGGTGGGATGTTTTGAACGAGGCGCGCGAAAGCAAGGCCTTCAATGCCGAGACCCTGCGCGAAGTTGAAACCTTTTTGACAAATCCACGCACCTGGCAGGCGGCACGCAGTTAGTCGCCTACTCTATCTTGACGAAGGCGGGGCTTTGCCCGCAATATATAGATGGAAACCAGACCAGTGCGGCGTTTGGCAGATACCCACAGGATTTCCACAGAAACATACAATTTGCCCGACTCGCGGGGAATGCGTATCAGTCCGACCGGACAGTGAGGAAAGCAAATGAACGAATTTGCGGCAATAGGGCCGGGGCAGCCACCAGCAGGGAATTCCGACGCAGAGGACAGCGCCAGTGCGGCCATGCCGCACAATATCGAGGCCGAACAGCAGCTTCTGGGCGCAATCCTGACCAATAACGACATCTATGATCGTATTGCCCAGATCGTGCAGCCACAGCACTTTTATGAACCCACCCACCAGCGTATTTTCGAGATCGCCGCCGCCCGCATCGCCAAGAACAATCTGGCGTCACCGGTCACGCTGAAGGCATTTCTGGAAGACGATGAAGGCCTGAAAGAACTGGGTGGGCCCGCCTATCTTGCCCGGCTGGCCGGGGCCGCCATTTCCGGCTTTGCCGCCCGTGATTACGCCCAGATGATCTACGACATGGCGATCCGGCGCGAGTTGATCCTGCTGGGCCGCGACATTGCGGACAAGGCCGGCAAGGTCGATATTGCCAGCGAACCAAAAGAACAGATCGTCGAAGCCGAGCAGGCGCTTTACAAACTGGGCGAGGCCGGCAGTGCCGACAGTGGCTTTCAGTCGTTCCTGAAGGCTGTGACCGATGCCGTTCAGGTGGCCAACGCTGCCTATCAGCGCGATGGCGGGCTGGCCGGCATTTCCACGGGGCTGGTGGATATGGACAAGAAGCTCGGCGGGCTGCATCGTTCGGATCTGCTGATTCTGGCCGGACGCCCTTCGATGGGGAAAACCTCGCTGGCCACCAATATCGCCTTCAACATCGCCAAGGCCTATAAGAAAGGCAAGCTGCCGGACGGCTCCGAGGGCGCCGTCAATGGTGGCGTTGTCGGCTTTTACAGCCTGGAAATGAGCGCCGAACAACTGGCCGCGCGTATCCTTTCCGAAGCCTCTGAAGTGCCCAGCGAACAGATCCGCCGCGGCGACCTGACCGAAGAGGAATTCCGCCGCTTTGTCGAGGCCGCCAAACAGCTTGAGGCCTGCCCGCTCTATATTGACGACACCCCGGCCCTGCCGATCAGCCAGTTGGCAGCGCGCGCCCGGCGCCTGAAACGCACCCACGGGCTGGATGTGCTGATCGTGGATTATCTGCAACTGGTGCGCCCGGCCACCGCCAAGGACAGCCGGGTCAACGAGGTCAGCGAAATCACCCAGGGTCTCAAGGCTATTGCCAAGGAACTCGACATCCCGGTGGTGGCGCTGAGCCAGCTCAGCCGGCAGGTGGAAAACCGCGATGACAAACGCCCGCAACTGTCGGATCTGCGTGAATCCGGCTCGATCGAGCAGGACGCCGATGTGGTCATGTTCGTGTTCCGCGAGGAATATTACAAGGAACGCGAAAAACCCGGAGATCACGATCTGGAAGCCATGGCCAAATGGCAGGAAGAGATGGAACGCCTGCATGGCCGGGCTGAAATTGTCATCGGCAAACAGCGCCACGGGCCGATCGGCACTGTGGAACTGTCCTTCGAGGGCCAGTTCACCCGCTTTGGCAATCTGGTGAAACCGTGGCAGCAGCAAAGCGGGGATGAAGGATTTTGATCTCAGGTTTTTGCTTGACCTCACGGCCCCCGCTGTCAAAAACGCCCTATGGCTAGTGGAACTCTTACAATTGATCTGGATGCGCTCGTCGCCAACTGGCGGGCGCTGGATGCAATGACAGATTGCGAAACGGCGGCGGTCGTCAAGGCAGATGCCTATGGGCTGGGTGTCGGGCCGGTGTCACGCGCGCTTGCGCAGGCCGGGGTCCGGACATTTTTTGTGGCCCTGTCCGAGGAAGGCGCCGCCCTGCGCGAGGCACTCGGGCCAAACGCGCAAATCATGGTGTTCAGTGGCCATATGCGGGGCGATACCGACATGATCGCGGATCTTGGTCTGATACCCATGTTGAACTCGACCGCGCAACTGACGCGCCACCTTGAGGCATTGCCGGGGCACCCTTTTGGCATTCAGCTTGATACCGGCATGAACCGGCTGGGCATGGAACCCGCTGAATGGGAGGCCGTGCGCGACGTTGTGCTGCCGATGAATCCGGTTCTGATCATGAGCCATCTCGCCTGCGCCGATGAACCCGGCCACGCAATGAACGCGGCGCAGCTTGCCCTATTTCGCGACATGACCGATGGCATTTCCGTGCCGCGCTCGCTGGCTGCCACCGGTGGCATACTGTTGGGGCCAGAGTATCACTTTGATCTGACACGCCCTGGCATCGGGCTTTATGGCGGGGCCCCGTTTACTGATGCCGGACCAACCGTCACCCTGTCCTTGCCCGTGGTGCAGACCCGGCCCGTGGCCGCTGGTGAATCCGTCGGCTACGGCAACGCCTGGACCGCAGATGAAAACAGGGAAATTGCAACACTTTCCGGTGGTTACGCGGATGGTTTGATCCGCGCCATGGGGGCGGAAGCCCAGGTATTTGATGGCGAAACATCCTGTCCGGTTATCGGCCGCGTTTCGATGGATTTGCTGACGGTCGATATATCGCATCTGCAAGAAACCCCGACAGCCCTGGATATTCTCTGCCCGGCCCAGGGGGTCGATGATCTGGCCCGGGCCGCCGGAACCATTGGCTATGAAATCCTGACGTCATTGGGGGGCCGTTATCATCGCCGCTACCGCGGAGGAAACGGCACATGAGCGCGGTAGAAACCCTGTTGCTGCCGGTTGCGGCCATTGGCCGGTCGACACTGGCATTTCTGGCCGGCGTCGGCCGCATGGCCTTGTTCGCGCTTGCAACGGTCAGCCATATTCTGCGCCCGCCGTTTTACCTTAAGGAATTCCTGCATTCTCTTATGCAGATTGGATATTTCAGCCTTCCGGTTGTGGGCATGACCGCCCTTTTCACCGGCGGGGCGCTGGCGTTGCAGATTTATGCCGGCGGGGCGCGTTTCAATGCGGAAAGTGTTGTACCGCAAATCGTGGCCATCGGTATGGCCCGGGAATTGGGGCCGGTTCTGGGGGGGCTGATGGTGGCGGCGCGTGTGGCCAGCTCGATTGCGGCAGAAATCGGCACCATGAAAGTGACCGAACAGATTGACGCGCTGGTAACCTTGTCCACCAACCCGATGAAATATCTTACCGTGCCGCGCGTGCTGGCCGCCACCCTTGCCGTGCCGGTTCTCGTGGCGGCTGGGGATTCCATCGGAATTTTCGGCGGCTATCTTGTCGGAGTCAACCGGCTGGACTTCAACGCTGCCGCCTATCTGCATAATACTGTTAACTTTCTTGAGAACTGGGATGTGATCTCGGGCATGATCAAAGGGGCCGTTTTCGGCTTCATCATCGCGCTTATGGGCTGCTATTACGGCATGAATTCCGGCCGCGGCGCTCAGGGCGTGGGCCGCGCCACCAAGGCCGCAGTGGTGGCCGCCTCGGTGCTGATCCTCGCCTCCAACTATCTCCTGACAGAATTGTTCTTTTCCGCATGATAGAGCTTCGCGACGTTCACAAGGCCTTCGGGCAAAATCGGGTCCTTCGCGGGGTCAATCTGACCGTGCCCGATGGTGAAAGCATGGTGATCATCGGCGGCTCCGGCACCGGCAAATCGGTCCTGCTCAAATGCATTCTGGGGCTGGTCGAGCCGGACTCCGGCCAGATCATTGTTGATGGGAGCGAAGTGATCGGCACGGACCGTTCCGGCTTTCTGGATCGTTTCGGCATGTTGTTCCAGGGCGGGGCGCTGTTTGACAGCCTGACCGTCTGGCAGAATGTTTCGTTTCGCATGCTGCATGGCGCCGAAAAACGCCCAAGAGACGAAGCCAGGGAAATTGCCATCGGCAAACTGCGCCGGGTCGGGCTGAAAGCCGAAGTGGCAGACATGTTTCCGGCCGAATTGTCCGGCGGCATGCAAAAACGCGTTGGCCTGGCGCGGGCGATCGCGGCAGATCCGGAAATCATCTTTTTTGATGAACCCACCACCGGGCTTGATCCGATCATGGCCGGGGTGATCAATGATCTGATCCGCGAAATTGTCACTGAAATGGGTGCCACCGCCATGACCATTACCCACGACATGAGCAGCGTGCACGCCATCGCCGACAAGGTTGCGATGCTGCATGAAGGCGTCATTCAATGGACCGGCCCGGTTTCAGACCTTGAGAACAGCGGCAATGCTTTTGTCGATCAGTTCATTCATGGCCGCGCCGAGGGCCCGATCGAGGCCGTGCGATAGGACAAGGCGGAAAAACATGTATAAGGTCTTCATTTTTCTGGGGCTTTTGATCCTGGTTTACGTGTTGCCCTATGTCGTGGTGATCAGCGCGCTGATCCGCCTGATGTTTCGCCTGAACACCAACCCGGCAAAAATGATCCTGTCGCTGCTGCTCGCCCTTCCGCTGGTCGCCATGCTTCAGTTTGGAACGCCGGTCCTGTTTCCCACCCCGGGGCATCCTCCTGATACCACAGCGAAAATCCTGTTCTGGGGCGCATTGGCCCTGACGGTTGCCGCAGGCGTTTTCTGGTGGCTTGGGCAGCGCAATCTGAAGCTGGGCCGCTACTGGATCGAGGTTGTTCTTTTTGTCGGCATCGCGGTCATCCAGCTTTATTCCGTTGACGACTGGATCGCCCATTAGGGCCTGTCGCCCCTGATCGGATTCGCCTCTGCTGCAAACAGAGGGCGTGCGCCCGCCCCATGGTGGACGCACAGAACAGGCTGCAAACCGGCCACCGGCCACCTTACCTGAAAACAATTTAAGGTTGTACGCAATTTTTTAACCCATTGTTAAGTCATGTTTCCGTATCCCTTGAATGGGCGCATAGAGACGAAAGGCAGAGTTGCCATGGACCATCCGATTGTCGAACTGGCCATCCGGATCATCTTCACGGATATTCCCGTTGTGGTTGCTTTTCTCAGTCTGAGGCGGGCGCGGCGGTCTTTTACATACAATGCTTTTATTTACGGGCTTTGCGGGCTCGCCGCGCTGTATCTGTTTGTCGAAACAGTGCCTTCGGTCCTGTTTGGCAAGTCAGTGGAACCCGCAAGCCTGGCACGCGCTGCCCTGCCCCTGCCGTTCTGGGCCCTTGCCCTGGGATTGGCAAAATTGTTCCGCCACGGCCCCCTCTACCGGCGGCGCAGAACCCGCCCACACAAAGACGGTTGTCAAACGGGGACAGGAATGCCACCTGTCAGGCATGACCGTATTAAAGATTATCAACCTGGCCTTGCTGGTGGCCTTCCCCATAGCCTGGTTTGCCCCCCTGCTGCGCGCGGGCTTGTTACCGCTGTTTGGGCTTTCGGAGATATCCGTGATCTCGGGGCTGCAATCCCTGTGGGAGGCGGATGTCGTGCTGGCGCTGCTGGTGACGGGTTTGGCAATATTCGCCCCCTACCTGAAGACCATCGGCTTGGCGCTGGTGCATTTTCATCTGTTAGATCGCCGCGCCCTGCCCGTGCTGCATATTCTGGGTAAACTGGCGATGGCCGACGTATTCCTGATCGCGCTCTATATCGTCGTGGTCAAGGGAATTGGCTATGGCCGGGTCGAAACCGCCTGGGGCCTCTATCTGTTCACGGCCTGCATTCTGGTCAGTCTGGTGGTCTCGTTCTTCACGGAACGCTTGGAAAAACCTGCGGCTTAGGCAATAACCGCTTTCATGGTCAAATCACCCAGCTTCACCTGTAATGCCTGCGGCGCGGTCCACAGCAAATGGTCCGGCCGCTGCGATGCCTGCGGCGCCTGGAACTCGATTGTCGAGGAGGCCCCGCTTTCCGCCGGCCCTGCGCGCAAATCCCTGGGCGGCAAGCGGGGCACGCGCATTGCCCTCAGCAGTCTTTCGGCCGAGGAAATGCCTCCACCGCGCACCAGATCCGGGCTGGCCGAGCTTGACCGCGTTCTGGGCGGCGGGCTGGTCCCGGCCAGCGCCATTCTGGTCGGGGGCGATCCGGGGATCGGCAAATCGACCCTGCTGTTGCAGGCCGCGGCAAGCTTTGCCCGTGCCGGGCTGAAAGCCATCTATGTTTCCGGCGAAGAGGCCAGTGCCCAGGTGCGGATGCGCGCGCGCCGTCTGGGGCTGGCGGACGCCCCCGTGCAACTGGCCGCCGAAACCAATCTGCGCGACATCCTGACCACACTGGAAAACGAAAGACCCGATATCGCCATCATCGATTCAATCCAGACGATGTGGGCCGATCATGTCGAAAGCGCGCCCGGTTCGGTGGCCCAGGTGCGCGCCGCCGCACATGAACTGACAACATTTGCCAAGCGGCGCGGTCTGTCTGTGGTGCTGGTCGGTCATGTCACCAAGGAAGGCCAGATCGCCGGCCCGCGCGTCATCGAGCACATGGTCGATACGGTCCTGTATTTCGAAGGCGAGCGCGGCCACCAGTTCCGCATCCTGCGCGCGGTCAAGAACCGCTTTGGCCCGGCGGACGAAATCGGCGTGTTTGAAATGACCGGTGAAGGCCTGCGCGAGGTCACCAACCCCTCGGCGCTGTTTTTGTCCGAACGCGACAATCCGGCCCCCGGGGCGGTGGTGTTCGCCGGAATCGAGGGCACACGCCCGGTGTTGTGCGAGTTTCAGGCGCTGGTGGCCCCGTCGCCGCATGCCCAGGCCCGGCGTACGGTTGTCGGCTGGGATGGTGGTCGTCTGGCGATGATCCTTGCGGTACTCGAGGCGCGCTGCGGCATCCCCTTTGCCGGGCTCGATGTCTATCTGAACGTCGCCGGCGGCATGAAAATCCAGGAACCGGCCGCTGATCTGGCTGTGGCCTGCGCGCTACTATCAGCACGCGAAGACGTGGCTTTGCCCTCTGATACTGTGGTTTTTGGCGAAATCAGTTTATCAGGGGCATTAAGGCCCGTCAGTCAGACGGAAAATCGCTTGAAAGAAGCGCAAAAACTTGGTTTTACCAAGGCCATTGCGCCATCAGGCAGTAAAGCAGGGACGCAAACAGGATTGGAAATGCAGAAAATTCCGGATCTTGTTACCGTCGTTGGGGACATTTTCGGGGCCGGCTAGCCCCAGTGAAGAACGGAGCGTGATCCATGGAAGGTTTCACCATTATCGACGGCGTTGTGGCTGTTGTCATCATCCTATCGGCCCTGCTGGCCTATTCGCGGGGGTTTGTCCGTGAATCCCTGGCGATTGTCGGCTGGATCGCCGCCGCAGTGCTGGCATTCATCTTTGCCCCGCAGGTAGAACCCCTGATCAAGGAGGTCCCGGTGATCAACAAGCTGGTGGCTGACAGTTGTGAACTTTCGATCATTGCTGCCTTTGCTGCCGTTTTCGCCGTTGCCCTTGTGGTTGTCTCCATCTTCACGCCACTGTTTTCCAGCCTCGTGCAGCGCTCCGCGCTGGGGGGGCTTGATCAGGGGCTGGGGTTTCTGTTCGGGGCGTTGCGCGGCGTGGTTCTGGTGGCCGTGGCGCTGTTCATCTATGATCGGGTTGTCACCGATCAGTCCATTCCGATGGTGGATGACAGCCGGTCCGCCAAGGTCTTTTCCTCTCTGATCACCAATATCGAAGACCGCAATCCGGAAGAGGCCATGGGCTGGGTCACCAAACAATATGAGAAACTGGTTGGCAATTGTAGCGCCCCGGCCTCCACAACCCCCATTCCGAACGCCACCGCACCGGCAACCGCCACCGCAACCGAGTAGCACCGGCTGTTTCGCCGCATATTTTTAATGTGATAGTTTCGTGACAGAACGCCCTTGGGCGACTAAGAGAGGGTCATCTGCCTTTCACTAGGGATTCGGAGCTGCTGCATGAGCCGACAACTGCCCTTTGACCACCCTTTTGACGATGACAAACTGAAAGAGGAATGCGGCGTATTCGGCGTTATCGGCGTTGAGGATGCGGCAAATTTCGTCGCCCTTGGCCTGCATGCGTTGCAACACCGCGGGCAAGAGGCCGGCGGCATTGTCTCCCACGACCCGGAAGAAGGCTTCAATTCCGCCCGCCGCTTTGGCTATGTACGCGACAATTTTACCAAGGCCAGCCTGATGAAAACCCTGCCGGGGCCGCTGGCCATCGGCCATGTGCGCTATTCCACAGCCGGCTCCAAGGGCCATACGCAAATCCGCGATGTGCAGCCGTTTTTTGGGGAATTTTCCATGGGCGGCGCCGCCATCGCCCATAACGGCAACATTACCAATGCCGAGGCGCTGCGCCGCGAGTTGATTGATCACGGCTCGATCTTTCAGTCCAGTTCTGACAGCGAATGCATCATTCACCTGATCGCGCGTTCGTATCAGCGCACCATCCCGGAACGGATGAAAGATGCCCTGCGCCGCATCGAAGGGGCGTTTTCCATCGTCGCCATGACCCGCACCAAGATGATCGGTGTGCGTGATGCGCTGGGGGTACGTCCGCTGGTGCTGGGAAAGATCGGCGACGGCTGGGCGCTTTCCTCCGAAACCTGCGCGCTGGACATCATTGGCGCCGAGTTTGTACGCGAGATCGAGCCGGGCGAAATGGTGGTCATCGAATCCGATGGCAGCCTCAAGAGCGTACATCCCTTTGCACCGCAGAAATCGCGCTTCTGCATTTTTGAACATGTCTATTTTTCCCGGCCCGACAGCATTTTGGGCGGGCAGAGCGTTTATGAAACCCGCCGCCAGATCGGGGTGGAACTGGCGCGCGAGGCCCCGGTTGAGGCCGATCTGGTCTGCCCGGTGCCCGACAGCGGCACACCCGCCGCCATCGGCTATTCCCACGAGAGCGGCATTCCCTATGGCATGGGGATTATCCGCAATCAGTATGTGGGGCGCACCTTTATCGAACCGACGGAACAAATCCGCAATATGGGGGTGCGGCTGAAACTGAATGTCAATCGCGCCCTGATCAAGGGCAAAAGCGTGGTTCTGGTGGATGACAGCGTTGTGCGCGGCACCACAAGCCGCAAGATCAAGGAAATGATCCTTGATGCCGGGGCGCGCGAAGTGCATTTCCGGATTGCCTCGCCGCCCACCATGTGGCCCTGTTTTTACGGGGTCGATACCCCAAAACGCGAAAAACTGCTGGCCGCCACAATGAACGAGGACGAAATGCGCGCGCACCTTGGGGTGGATTCGCTCCGCTTCATCACGCTGGATGGCCTTTACCGCGCGGCCGGCCATGCCAAGGGGCGTGACAAATCGTGCCCGCAGTTCTGTGACGCCTGTTTCAGTGGCGAGTATCCTGTCGCCCCCAGTGACATGATTGATCAGGGTTTCAAGGTGGAAGCAGCGGAATGACGGAAAGAACAGCCCTGATTACCGGTGCCTCGCGCGGCCTTGGCGCAGCACTTGCCGAGGCCCTGGCCCCGACCCATCACATCATTGCCGTTGCCCGGACAACCGGCGGGCTGGAGGATCTGGACGACCGCATTCAGGCCAAAGGCGGATCAGCCACGCTGGCGCCGATGGACATCACCACCGACGCGGCCATGCAGCAGCTTTGCCGCGCGATCCATGATCGCTGGGGCAAGCTGGATCTGTGGATGCATACCGCCATTCACGCCTCGCCCCTGACACCGGCACCGCATATGAATACCGAGGATTGGGTCCGGTCGGTCGAAACCAATGTGTTGGCCACGGGGCGGTTGATAACCTATGTGGCCCCCTTGCTGGGGGATCAGGGAACGGCTGTGTTTTTTGATGATCCAAAACCGGATTCGCGGCCCTTCTTTGCCGATTACGGCGCCAGCAAGGCGGCACAGATCGCGCTGGCGCGCAGTTGGCAGGCGGAATGCGAACGCCTCGGACCAAAGATCGTCATTACCACGCCGGATCCGATGCCCACCGCAGTCCGCGCCCGGTTCTTTCCGGGCGAGAATGCTTCCCGTCTTGCCGATCCGCATGTCCAGGCCGCAAAGATTGTGAACGATGTCTGCAATTCTTGATCAGGTGACTTCTTCGCTGGATACACTGGGGGTCTGGTCATACTGGATACTCGGCCTGACCGTGCTGCTGGAAACGGTTGTCCTGACCAGCATTTTCTTTCCCGGAACGTTCCTTGTCCTCACCGGCGGCATGATGGCCCAGCAGGGTATCATCAGTTTTCCGGAACTTGCCGCCTTTGTCAGCATTGGCGCTTTCATTGGTTCGGAAATCAGTTATCGCCTTGGCAAGCTGACGGCGCAAAAACTGTCAAAACGGTCCCATCTGGTCGAGTCCAGCCACGCGCGCCGGGCACTGGAGCTTTTCCTTCGCCATGGTGGCTTTGCCGTGCTCATTGCCCGCTTTCTGGGGCCTCTGGCCGGGTTTGTGCCTTTTGCCGCGGCCATGGCCGGCCAGAAACACCGCCATTTCACAACATGGAATATCATCAGTTCCGCGGCTTTCGGGTTTATCATGCCGCTGATCGGCTATTTCTTCGGCAGTGCCATTACCTAGGATCAGGATCCATTGATCCCAGGGGTGGCCAGAGCATCTGGCGTCACCACTATGTCACGGCCTGCAACGCAATAGGCAACCTGTGCTTTACGACAGGCAGTTGCTGCACTATGCAGCAGGGAAACAGGCGACAAATCAGGCAAGCGGTAGTCATGCGCATTCTCATCACCAATGACGACGGAATCAATGCACCAGGCCTTGTGACGCTGGAACAGATCGCAAAGGACGTCGCCGGGCCAGACGGGGAGGTCTGGACGGTTGCTCCGGCTTTTGAGCAATCCGGCGTGGCGCACAAGATCTCCTATACCCATCCGATGATGATCGCCAAAATGGGCGAAAGGCGCTATGCCGCCGAAGGCTCGCCAGCCGATTGCGTGCTGGCCGGGTTGCATGATGTCATGGCGGACACCCGCCCGGATCTGGTGCTCTCCGGTGTGAACCGGGGCAACAATTCGGCCGAGAACGCGCTTTATTCCGGCACCCTGGGTGGCGCGATGGAGGCGGCCCTGCAAGGCTTGCCCGCCATTGCCATGTCACAGTATTTCGGCCCGGAAAACGCCGGGCTGGACGATCCGTTCGAGGCGGCCGCCCGTCACGGCGCCGATCTGGTCCGCAGCCTGCTGGCAAACGGGATGCATCATTCGGATGACGATTACCGGCTGTTTTACAACGTCAACTTCCCGCCGGTTCGGGCAGAGGCTGTCAGGGGACGCCGTGTGACGACACAGGGGTTTCGCCAGAACACCAATTTCGGCGTCGTGCCGCACCACGCCCCCTCCGGGCGCAAGTTCCTCTGGATCCGGGGCGGCGATCAGCACGTGCCCACAGCGCCAGGGTCTGATGCGCATGCCAATCTGGATGGTTATATTTCGATT
This sequence comes from Marinosulfonomonas sp., assembly GCA_026984915.1. GTDB lineage: Bacteria > Pseudomonadota > Alphaproteobacteria > Rhodobacterales > Rhodobacteraceae > WFVA01. Next base: position 28,214 of record JALSRG010000091.1, read on the forward strand.
ACGCCGATGCGGGCCGATCTGACAGCGCATGACATGCTGACAGCCTTGAAGGACCATCTGGAATGACGCAGCTTGGCCCGCAGGAACCGCCATTGACCTCTGCCGAACTGGCCGAACGCAAAATGCAGTTCCTATTTCATCTGCGCTCCAAAGGGGTAACGGACGCACGTGTGCTGACCGCGATGGAAAAGATTGATCGCGGTGCATTTGTGCGCGGCTTGTTCGCCACGCGCGCCTATGAAGACATGCCGCTCCCGATCGCCTGCGGCCAGACCATCAGCCAGCCCTCGGTTGTCGGTCTGATGACCCAGGCGCTGAACGTTCAGCCCCGCCACAAGGTGCTGGAGGTTGGCACCGGTTCCGGCTATCAGGCGGCCGTTCTCAGCCAGTTGGCAAGGCGGGTCTATACGGTTGACCGCTTTCGCCTGCTGGTGCAGTCGGCCCGCGCGGTTTTTGATGCGCTGAACATCACCAATATCACGGCAATTACCCTTGATGGCAGCTTTGGTCTGGCCGAACAGGCCCCCTTTGACCGCATCATTGTCACGGCTGCGGCCGAAGATCCGCCTTCTCCCCTCTTGGCGCAACTGCGTGAGGGGGGTATTATGGTCTTGCCCGTGGGGCAGTCCGATGCGGTTCAAAGCCTCATCAAGGTGACGCGAACCGAAACCGGGTTTGACTATGAAGAACTGCGCCCGGTGCGTTTTGTCCCTCTGCTGGAGGGGCTGGGAAACGAATAGAAAAGGCCTGCACGAACGGGCCGGAACGAGGAAAAGAGCATGGCAAACCGACGCCCGAAATCCGCAGTCCGCGCCTTTGTGCTCGGCACCACTCTGATCACTCTGGCAGGCTGCCAGACCTTTGATATTGATCTCAGGCCAAAGGGGCTGAGTACCGCCAGCGCCGTGCGTCAGGCGACAGCCCCCCGCCCGCCGGCTGACGAACGCGGCGTGATTTCCTATCCGAATTATCAGGTTGCCGTCGCCCGGCGCGGCGATACTGTTGCCGATGTTGCCAACCGGATCGGCCTCGACCCGACCGAACTGGCCAGATACAATGGCATTGATCCCGGCGTTCCCTTGCGAAAAGGCGAAATTCTGGCGCTGCCGCGCCGCGTCGGCGAATCCGCAACGACCGCCAGCGGGATAACCACCGGCCCGATACAGCCTTCGGAAAAGATTGACATCACCACCCTTGCCAACAATGCCATCGGCCAGTCAGGCCGCCCGGCAAAGCCCGCAAAGACCCCGGCAGGCACGCTGCCTTCGCCCGAGGGTCTGGAGCCGATCCGCCACAGGGTCGAGCGTGGCGAAACCGCCTACTCGATCTCACGGCTCTATAACGTTTCCGTCCGCTCGCTGGCCGAGTGGAACGGCCTCGGCCCCGATCTTTCCGTGCGCGAAGGCCAGTATCTGCTGATCCCGGTCGCCAAGGATAGCCAGCCGAAAGACCCGAATGCGCCCAGACGCGTGGCTGTCCCGCTTCCCGGTGTCGGCAGCCCCACCCCGACGCCGCCAAGTGCGGCAAAACCCCTGCCGTCCGAGAACCCGAAACCGGCAACGCGAAAACCGGTCCCGGCCTCGCCCAATCTCGGGGGGCAGCGCACCGCAGCCTCGGGCAAGGCACGTCTGGCCTCTCCGGCCGAAGGCAAAATCATCCGCGCTTTCGTGAAAAAGAAAAACGAGGGGATCGATATCGCGGCCCCGGCCGGCAGCCCGGTGCGCGCCGCCGAGGCCGGAACCGTTGCCGCCATCACCCAGGATACCGATCAGGTGCCCATTCTGGTGATCCGGCATGCGGGCAACCTGCTGACGGTTTATGCCAATGTTTCCGGTATAACCGTCAAGAAAGGCGACAAGGTGAAGCGCGGCCAGAAGATCGCTGTCGTGCGGTCGGGCGATCCGTCCTTTGTCCATTTCGAGGTACGCAAAGGCTTTGATGCCGTTGATCCGGTGCCCTATCTGAACTGACCCTACGGGAGCACCACAGCAGCCACGATGGCGGCTGCGGTGCCCTGATCCAACCCTTCATAGGCAACATCGTTGACAAAGGGTAGGTCAAAGCACCTGCGGTAACTGACGTCTCCGGCGGTAAACACTGTGCAACGCACACCGGCAGCAAGCATCACGGATTCCAGCTTTTTCCAGTTGGTCCGCGAGTAAAACGCGTCATCATGAAAAATAAAATTATCCGAACAGTTTCCACTGCTATCAGCTCCAGATAAAACACCGGCAACCAAAGGCACGTCTCCAGTATCCAGCTCCAATGAATACATGATGGGGCCGCCGGAATCTCCAAGGCAAGTCCCAGCTTTCTTGCGCGTATCTATGACGATGTGATTTTCCTCCACGTTTTCGACTTTGAACATCAGCGTCCGCAGCAGATTATCCGATTTACCGGAATAGGTGTATATTCCGGCGCCATACACGGCCAGATACCGGTTTTCATACGGTATGTATTGACCCCTCACAGGAACATAGTTCAGGCGCTTTTTACTATCGGCGTACAATCGCAAAAAGTCTGTATAATCAGTGGTATAGCCGGGTGCTGCAAATCGCCCGGAGATACGAATTACGGCAATATCAGGGTTCACGAAAGGAAATTTCTCCGTATTCGGGTCAAACCCTGTATAGGCATACCAGTTTGCAGGGCCTCTATAGACCTGTTGCCGGCCAATACCCGGAATGTGATAGAAAATCCGGAAACTCCCACCCCCGGATTTGACCTGCGGACTGGTCTTTCGGACCAGACAGTGAGCTGCCGTCAAAAAAATATCCGGCCCGATCAATGACCCGGTACAGGACACATTATTGCTGGTAAATTCCCCAACTCCGGTGAATCCCGTAATAATGTTCCCACCCCTTATTTCCTGCGTCATGGTGCCGATATTGTCGGCAAAGGCCGAAACGGTTGTCAAAACAAGGGAAATTGCGCCTGCCACTAAGCACCCAAAAGGTTTCATAAGAAACTCCATATCTGATTTCAGAAATCAACTACCGTGCATCATTCCATGACAACGTATGACAGTGCACAATCAGCAGTGGGTGCGTTCACAACTCTTATCCAGATATCCTTGTCTGCAAGTTTTGTGGACAGCAGCAGCGAATATACCTGATCAAACTGCCTGTGCGATGGCCGCAAGGCGATGTATTTCCCCTGAATGGGGCGACAGTTCAGTTGTGTTTCGTCACCGGTGGTGTTGATGTAAATGTCATCTGTATTCCGAACATATATACGGTCAATCTTGACATTTCGGCAGGAATTTCCGGTACAATTCGCCGAGGCCAGCCCCGGAAGGAGAACAAGGCCGGCGGCCAATGTTGCACTGAAAACAATCTTGGAATCCGGCATAAACTCAAGAAAAAACATTTCTATCTCCATAATAAATAACAAAAAAGTCTTAAAATAGCACCGCCTGAATTGGTGCGGACTCCGAAACAATACACCAAATTAAAGCTCATTTCAAACCGTTTAGTTCATAATTCTGTCAAAATTCTCGTGCTTTCCATAAACCGGAGAGCAGATCATTTACAGATTGCGACCGTTGGAAAGCAGGGTTTCCATCCGGAACAAAACACCGGCAAGGCTGTTGCTCAGATCTTCACGCCCCGCCGACCGGCCAGATCAGTGAAATATTGCCAGGCCACGCGCCCCGATCGGCTGCCGCGTGTGGTCTGCCATTCGATCGCCTCAGCGCGCAGTGTTGCGTCGTCAATATCAACACCGTGGGCATCGCAATAGCCGCGGATCATCGCCAGATATTCGTCCTGCGAACAGGGATGAAACCCCAGCCACAATCCGAACCGGTCAGACAGTGAAACCTTCTCCTCGACCGCCTCGGAGGGGTTGATGGCCGAGCTGCGTTCATTCTCGATCATGTCGCGCGGCATCAGGTGACGCCGGTTTGATGTGGCATATAAAACCACATTGTCGGGCCGACCCTCGATGCCGCCATCCAGCACCGCCTTCAGTGATTTGTAATGCTCGTCATCATGCGAAAAAGACAGGTCATCGCAAAACAGCAAAAACCGGTGATTGCTGTTTCGCAACACGGCCAGAAGGCGCCCGACCGAGGGCAAATCCTCGCGCTGCAGCTCAACGATTTTCAGCGGCTGGCCCTGCGCATTAACTTTGGCATGTATCGCCTTGATCAGGGACGATTTTCCCATTCCGCGTGCACCCCACAACAGGGCATTGTTGGCCGGCAGACCCCTAGCAAACTGCAGGGTGTTTTCCAACAGGATGTCGCGGGCACGGCCGATGCCGACCAACAGCGACAGATCCACGCGGTTGACCGCTGGAACCGGCAGCAGCTGATCGGGATCAACCTGCCAGACAAAGGCATCCGCCGCCTCGAAATCCGGGTCGATCTGCGCCGCAGGGCTCAGCCGTTCAAGGGCGGCGGCGATCCGCGCAAGCGCTGTGTCCTGCGCGGACCCGCTCATGCGCCGGCCCCGCTTTCGTCCTCTTCTTCTTCGTCGTCGTCATCAAACTCGTCGTCATCAAACCACAGGCCTTCGGCGCGCAGCTTTTCCTCGCGCTTGCTTTCAACCCGGCGCACAAGGTGGATCGAGATTTCATAAAGCCCGTAAACGACAGAAAACAGGATCACCTGGGTCACGACATCCGGCGGGGTCACGATGGCCGCCAGAACCAGAATGCCGACAATCGCATATTTGCGCACGTCCCGCAGCCCGCGCGACGAAACCAGCCCGGCCTTGCCCATCAGCGTCAGCAGCACGGGCAACTGAAAACACAGACCAAAGGCAATGATGAACTTCGTCGTCAGGGAAAGGTATTCCGCGACAGAACCGTTAAAGGTGATGCCGGCCTGCGCCAGCGGTTTCGCCCCTTCCGGAACGGCAGTGCCGCTATCGCCCATTTGCTGAAAGCCGAGGAAAAAATCAAAGGCCAGCGGGGCGATGATGTAATAGGCGAATGAGGCTCCGAGAAGAAACATCACCGGTGAGGAGATCAGAAACGGCAGAAACGCGTTTTTCTCCTGCTTGTACAGGCCGGGCGCCACGAAGCGCCACAACTGGTAGGAAATATAGGGAAACGCCAGAACAAACCCTCCCAGCAGCGAAATCCGGATCGCAACAAAGAACCCTTCCTGCAGTTTTATCATCTGCAGGCTGCATTCCTGATTGATGTTTTCCAGCGCCGCGCAGATCGGCCGGGTCAGAAAATTGAGGATCGGGTTGTAGAACGCATAGCAGATCACCATGCCGATGATGAAAGCCACCAGCGAGCGGATCAGCCTGTCGCGCAGTTCGGTCAGATGCTCGATCAGCGGTGCGGCGGTATCTTCAATATCAGACGTCATTTATTTCAATCCTCATGAAGGCCGGGTCAGGATTTGGCCTTGCCTGCGGCTGTCTTGCGAGCAGTTGTTTTTTTCGCAGCCGGCTTCTTTGCTGCCGGTTTCTTCGCAACTGTTTTTTTCGCGGCAGTTTTTTTCGCGGCAGGCTTTTTCGCGGGGGCTACTTTGGCCGCCGGTTTCCCTGCCGGTTTGGCGGCGGATTTCTTCGCAGGCTTGGTCGCCGCCCTTGTCTCCGCCGCCGCTTCCTGCGCTTTGCGCTCGGTGGCGGTCCGGGCCGTGGCCTCGCGGATTTTTTCGGCCACATCCGCGCGCTCCTTGCTCAATGGCTCAGCCTTGCTGGTCTTTTTTCCCGATTTCCCCGGCTTTGGCGCTGCCGGATCCCAGTTCTCGAACTTGGTGGCTGCTTCCTGCAGCTTGTCCAGCCCCATGCTCTTGGCCGATGTCGCCTTTTTCAGATCGGAGGCAACCTCATCCACCCCGGCCTCTTTGGCGGCTTCGTTCATGGCATTCTGAAATTCCCGCGCCATGCCCTTTGCCCGGGCCACGAAACGGCCCAGCGTATGAAACATGCCCGGCAAATCCTTGGGGCCGACAACGATCAGCGCCACGATGCCGATCAGCATCAGTTCGGTCCAGCCAATATCAAACATACGCGTTCCGCCTGTTCAGACGGGCCTCAGGCCTCGTCCTTGTCTTTTTCGGTCTCCGGGGTCACGTCGCGCGCTTGTTCGGCACTGTCTTCCAGCTCTTTTGTGCCCTCGGCGACACCTTTCTTGAAACTGGTGATCCCCTTGCCGACCTCACCCATCAGCGATGAGATTTTGCCGCGCCCGAACAGAACGAGCACAACCACCGCAATCAAAAGAAGGCCTGGCAGGCCAATATTGTTCAGCATGTCTTTTCTCCCATGTCAGGGCGGCCGGATGCGGCGCCCTTGAAAATCACTCCTGATATTTATGTGGTTCGCCAGAGAGATCAAAGCCCGAAATGCAGCCAGGGCGGGGCTTTTTGACGCGATTTTCGCCGGATTGCGCCATCAGATTGTCAACTGACAGGTTTGTGTCAGTTGTGGGGCGTTATCAAGGGAACGAATCAATCAAGCGAAAGGAAAGAAAATGCGTCTCCCGTTTATGCTCATCGCCCTGTCCGGCCTGCTCTATGCCCCGGCAGGCAGCGCCAGGGGCGAAAACCCTGCCGAAACCGCCGTTGCCAGGACCGTTGCCGAAATTGTCACGTTCCGGCTGGCCCCGGGGGTTGATCAGGCCGGTTTCCTGCGCGCGGCCAGCCAAACCCGGGGGTTCGTTGCCGCCGCGCCCGGTTTCATCGCCCGCACCCTGACACGCGGCGATGACGGTCTCTGGACCGACTATATCCTCTGGCGGGACATGAAGGCGGCAAAAATGATGGCAGATGCTTTCATGTCCGAACCCTCTGTCAAACCTTTCCTGCAGGCAATTGACCCCAAAAGCGTGACCATGCGGCACGAAACGGTGCTGTGGCAGATGCAGCAATAGCTTGACCTTGCCCGGCGGGTCGGGGAATTTGCCCCATGCGCCGCACCGACCGCCTTTTTGAACTGATCCAGATCCTGCGCGACGGGCGCCTGCACCGGGCGCAGGACATGGCCGAACGGCTCGAGGTTTCGGTGCGAACGATCTATCGCGACATGGATACGCTGATTGCCTCGGGGGTGCCGGTGCAGGGCGAACGCGGTGTCGGTTACATGATGACGGCGGCGATTACCCTGCCGCCGCTCAATCTGACATTGACCGAGCTTGAAGCCCTGCATCTGGGGATGGAGATCGTATCAAAAGCCACCGACAAGGAACTGGCCGATGCGGCCAAATCGCTGACCGCCAAGGTCGATGTGGTGCTGCCCGAAGACCGCGCCGCGCCCGCATCCGGCTGGGGGTTTGCCGTCTATCCCTTTGAGGACGCTGCCAAAGGGTTCAAATACATGCCGATCCTGCGGGCCGCGATCCGCATGCAGCACAAGCTGGAAATCAGCTACAAGAACCGCAATCACGTCCTGTCCGAACGCATCGTTCGCCCGTTGCAACTGGAATACTGGGGCCGGGTCTGGACACTGACAACCTGGTGCGAACTGCGCGAGGATTTCCGGGTTTTCCGGGTTGACCGGATGCAGGATGTCACTGTCCTGCCATCGCAGTTTGGCGATGACGTTGGCAAAACCCTGTCTGATTACCTGCTTCAGCTTGGGGAGTGATGTTTCGCGCGCGAAACATTTTTCGCCAAGGGCTTGATTTCATGGGCTTTGAACGCAGCTTTCCCGGAAGAGGCAACGGCCGGATCCGGCCGGGCGAATCACTTTTGCTCTGCGCCCTCGCCGGTTTTCGGAAAAACGAAACAGCGGGCGCGCGGCAGGGTCAGCCACATGGCCGTCCCCGGCGCGGGCAGAAACACCGATGGAACCGTGGCCTTCAGAAGCGTTCCATCGCATTCGGTGCGAAACTCGACCAGGCTTTCGTTGCCCATGAAACGGGCCCGCACGACCTTTGCCCGCGCGGCCACCCCATAATCGGTTGTCGGGTCGGGGCCGCGCCCGCCCCGGTCAAAATCAATCCGGATATGCTGCGGGCGCGAAACAATATCCACGCAGGTTCCGTCCGGCACTCCGGGCACCAGAAACTGGCCGAAAGGCGTGTCTGTCAGGGCGCCCTTGACGGTGCCTTCAATCACATTGACATCCGAAAAGAACGCCGCAGCCTCTTTATCGACCGGCGCATTATACAGATTGTAGGGGGCGCCCTGCTGCACGATCGCGCCGTTGCGCATCAGGGCGATTTCATCCGCCATGCGCATGGCTTCGGCCGGCTCATGCGTGACCAGCAAAACCGCCGTGCCTTCTTCCTTCAGCAAGGCCAGCGTTTCGTCGCGAATACCGTCGCGCAGCCGGTTGTCGAGCCCCGAGAACGGTTCATCCATCAGCATGATCGATGGGCGTGGCGCCAGGGCACGGGCCAGCGCCACGCGCTGTTGCTCGCCACCGGAAAGCTGGTGCGGATAATCCTGCGCATGATGCGCCATGCCGACACGCGACAACAGGTTCTGCGCCCTTTCCGACCGATCGGCCGCCACTGCCCCTTTCAGGCCGAACATCACGTTTTCGAAAACGGTCAGATGCGGAAACAGCGCGAAATCCTGAAACATCATGCCGATGGAACGGCCTTCGGGTGGCACCCTGAAAACCGTGTCGCAGACCAGTTCTCCATCGGCATAGATTTCACCGCTGTCCTGCATTTCCACACCGGCAATGATGCGCAAAGTCGTGGATTTGCCGCAGCCGGACGGGCCAAGCAGGCAGGTCACCTGCCCAGGCATCACCCGCAGTGACAGATCATTCACCACGCGACGGCCATCATAGGCGCGAACGATGTTCCTGATTTCCAGCCGTGGAGGGGGCTCTGCCACAGGTCGTTTTCCTCATTGCCTCATAAACCCGATCAAAACCATCGGAATTTCAGAAAGGTGGTATCAGCCCGTTGCCCGCCTCGCAAGCATTTAGCAACTGTATTTC
>JALSRG010000092.1 GCA_026984915.1 Marinosulfonomonas sp.
GCCACCCCGGCTTCGGCAAAGGTGCTCATACCCGAATGGCAGGCAATGGCGCCTTTCAAAATACCGATGGCCAATGCCGCGCCGGATCCTTCGCCCAAGCGCATATCCAGCGCCAGAATCGGCTCTTTGCCAAGCTTTTTCAAAATCGCCCCATGCGCGGCTTCGGCTGACATGTGGCCGGCAACCGCATGGTCAAGCACGCCGCTGGCTGTGCAATCCAGCACAGCCGCCGCGGCCGAGCAGATAAACCCATCCAGAATGACCGGGATACGCTCGGCATGCGCCCGGGCAATTGCCCCGGCCATTGCCGCCAACTCTCGCCCGCCGAGACAGCGCAGCGCTTGCAGCGGATCTTTTGCTGCTTCGGGGTTGTTCGCCAGACCCTGGGTGATCACCTGCGCTTTCAACTGTATTCCGGCGGCATCAACCCCGGTTCCGCGTCCGACCCAGCCGGCAGCCTCTCCTCCGAACAGGGCCAGGGCAATCGCGGCGGCCGATGTGGTATTCCCAATGCCCATTTCACCGACGACCAGAAGATCGGCCTCCGGGTCGACAGCAGCCCACCCGGACAGAAGGGCAGATACCACCTCGGTTTCGCTCATCGCCGGGCCTTGGGTGAAGTCACGCGTCGGGCGGTCAAGATCAAGCGCCTGAACATCCAGATGCGCCCCAAAAGCAGATGCCAACTGGTTGATTGCCGCCCCGCCATGCTGAAAATTCAACACCATCTGTTCGGTCACTTCTGCGGGAAAGGCGGAAACACCTTGCGCTGTCACCCCGTGGTTGCCGGCAAAAATGATGACCTGAGGCTTGTCAAGCTTTGGGCGCGCATCGCCGCGCCACCCCGCATACCAGATCGCCAAATCCTCCAGCCGGCCCAGCGCCCCCGGCGGCTTTGTAAGCTGGCTATTTCGCTCTTCTGCAGCGGCGCGCATTGCTGTGTCAGAGCCGGGCAAACCTGCCAAAAGAACACGAAAATCTTCCAGGGAATTGAACGGGGGTGTTTTCATTGCTATCGCTCTTTGAATTGCTGATGTATTCGGGTTTATCGCTTGACGGACAAGCACAATGGTCAGGAAAGGCCCTGTTGATGCAGAAACACGACAGGAAGAAGGTGGAAATCACAGATTTCCTGACGGCCTTGGGCCTTTTAAGCCGCTTGCCGGTAAAGGTAAATCCGCAATCCGGCGACACCGCGCGCAGTGCCTGGGCCTGGCCATTGGTCGGGGCCATGCTGGGGGGGATCGCGGCCTTGATCGGAGCAATTGCCTTGTGGTCAGGCCTGCCTGCCACCATTGCGGCCACAACCGTTTTGTCTGGACAAATCGTCCTGACGGGCGCCATGCACGAAGATGGGCTGGCCGACACGGCTGACGGGCTTTGGGGCGGATGGGACCGGGCGCGGCGGCTTGAGATCATGAAGGACAGCCGCATTGGCACTTATGGTGTGATCGCCCTGGCGCTGTCCTTGCTTGTTCGCTGGGCAGCATTGCTGGCCCTCATGCAGGCAGGCTGGCTGTATGCACCGCTGATTGCGGCGGGCGCCATTTCACGCGCCCTGATGGCGGCCATGATGCACGCCCTGCCCGGTGCCAGAAATGAAGGCCTGTCAGCCAGCGTCGGGCATCCCAGCCGGCAGATTGCCGGAATTGCTGCTGCACTTGGGCTGGCTCTGGCCCTGCTGGCCGTCGGTTCCGCAGCTGTTTGGGCCGTCGTATCTGCGGGCTGTGCGATGCTGGTTCTGGCATCCATGGCCCAACGCAAGATTGGGGGGCAAAC
>JALSRG010000093.1 GCA_026984915.1 Marinosulfonomonas sp.
CACGTTTTTGCCCTTGTCACAGGAGCGGATGCCCCTTATAGCACGACCTTCTTGGCGCGACCGGCCCGAGTGGCATGCCGAGTCGCGTGTTTAACCGCCCGAAAGACGAAGGAGACGGAAATGCCCAAGTTGAAGACAAAATCGAGCTGCAAAAAGCGGTTCAAGGTGACAGCGACTGGCCGGATCAAGGCTGGTCAGGCCGGCAAACGCCATGGCATGATCAAACGCACCAACAAGTTCCTGCGCAACGCGCGCGGCACCACCGTGCTTTCAAAGGCTGATGAAAAGATCATCAAGCCGATGATGCCGTATTCGCGCTGAGGAGGGTTTGATATGTCACGTGTAACATCCGGGAAAGTCACCCACGCCCGCCACAAGAAGGTCATCAAAGCCGCCAAAGGCTATTATGGCCGGCGCAAGAACGCATTCCGCACTGCCACGCAGGCGGTGGACAAGGCCAACCAGTATGCAACCCGCGACCGCAAGCAGCGCAAACGCAATTTCCGCGCCCTGTGGATCCAACGGATCAACGCTGCCGTGCGCAACCATGACGAGGCCCTGACCTACAGCCGTTTCATCAACGGTCTGTCCAGGGCGGGCATTGAGGTTGACCGCAAGGTTCTGGCCGATCTGGCCGTGCATGAGCCCGACGCCTTTACCGCGATTGTAGAAAAGGCAAAAGCCGCACTCGCGTAAGGGATCCTCATCTGAGGGACAGAACAGGCCGCGCGTCCGCAGGGAAGCGCGGCTTTTTCGTCGGTTAGATCGTTTGCATCTGGCATGGGCTGTGTTAGCAGATGCGCAATGAAATCTGGAGAGCAAGCGATGGATGCGCTGAGAACAAAATATCTTGAGGCCGTTGCCGCCGCGTCTGACGAAAATACCCTTGAGGAACTGCGGGTTCAGGCCGTGGGCAAAAAGGGTGAAGTTTCGCTGAAAATGCGTGAACTGGGCAGGATGACGCCCGAGGAACGCAAGGTGGCTGGCCCTAGGCTGAACGCGCTGAAAGATGAGATCAATTCAGCCCTTGCCGCCAAAAAGGCCGCATTGGCAGATGCTGCGCTGGATGAACGCCTGCGCAGTGAATGGCTGGATGTCACCCTGCCGGGCCGGCCGCGCCCGCAAGGCACGATCCATCCGGTTTCGCAAGTTACCGAGGAAGTGGCGGCGATTTTTGCGGATATGGGGTTTCGCCTGGCCGAGGGACCGCAGATCGAAACCGACTGGTACAATTTCGACGCGCTGAACATCCCGCCGCACCACCCGGCCCGTCAGGAATTTGATACGTTTTACATGCACCGCAAAGAAGGTGACAATCGCCCGCCGCATGTGCTGCGCACCCACACCAGCCCGGTGCAAATCCGCGCGATGGAGAAAACCGGCGCCCCGATCCGCGTGATCGCGCCGGGTCGGGTGTATCGCAGCGACTATGACCAGACCCACACACCGATGTTTCATCAGGTCGAGGGCATGGCCATTGGCAAGGATATCTCCATGGCCAATCTGAAATGGGTGCTGGAGGAATTCTTTGCCGCGTTTTTTGAAATCGACGGCATCAAGACCCGTTTCCGCGCCTCGCACTTCCCGTTCACGGAACCCTCGGCCGAGGTCGACATCCAGTGTTCATGGGTGGACGGCCAGTTGCGCATCGGCGAGGGCGACGGCTGGATGGAGGTTCTTGGCTCGGGCATGATGCACCCCAAGGTGTTGCAAGCGGGCGGCATTGATCCTGACAAATGGCAGGGCTTTGC
>JALSRG010000094.1 GCA_026984915.1 Marinosulfonomonas sp.
TTTATAGGTCTACGCCCTAGCGGGTAGCACAACGCTCCGTGATTTTCATTTTATCGGGTTCAGGCTGTTGCCGGAAGACTTTGACATTCCGCGAACTCAGGCATTTTCAGCCATCAAGCGCCGGCACCATCCTTCGTAGGGCCCTAAGGCGCAGGCGGTGCACCGGGTTTTTTGCCCCCCATACCCGATTGTGGTTCTTATAATAACGCGCAACCGGATCATAATGCACAAAACGCGGAATGCATTTTATTGGTTTGCGTTTAAGTCTGATATTAACCACGTCTGCCGCAACCATGCCCGAGCCTATGTTGCAGGCCAGCCCGACCGAGGGCGCCCCACCTGTGGTTGGATCAATTTTTTTCACATCCATATAACGCAAATGCGGACCTGTTCCCGCAATACCCGCAAGAAACAGCAAAACCAGTTCATTGTTCAGCATTCCGTCCCGAAAACCGAAGAAATCGTCACATGTCATCCCCGTTGGCGAAAAAATGAACGAGGCCGCGCTGAATCCAATGGGGGCGGTAAACAATACATGAATACCTTTCTCGCGCGCCCGCCGGTAGATCAACCGCCGCGCATCCATGGCAAAAATATCCAGTGAATCAATGACAACATCCGCGTCTTCTAAAAAGGCATCAACATTGCTTTCTTCTATCGCAGCATTAAAAACCCTTATGTCAGCGCCAGGATTGATGTCCTTTACAAACCGTTCCATGATGGAAGCTTTGGGCAACCCGACAGTGCTTTGAAACGCGCCGTATTGACGGTTGGTATTGTGAATGTCGAACGTATCAAAATCGGCGAAAGTGTATTTACCTATCCCAGTGCGCGCCATCGTGACAGCATGCAATCCACCCATCCCACCCATTCCGGGAATGGCGACCCGGGTATTTTTCAGGATTTCCTGCTCGCTTTCCGAAATCAAACCCAGATTGCGGCTGTAGGCACGGGCATAGTACTCTGTCTGATCCATTCGTCATACCTTCACACTAAACTGTTCATTTCATACGGCGTTGCAGAGAGATATCCTGTTGGCAAGGGCGACAAAGGTATTGAGGCAAATCCCTGCCAGATTCATCCCTGAATATTATTTATCCAAAGCAAACACACCCGGCCGGCTGACCCGCCCGCCACCTATGGCCGCAGCCACACCCGTGGTCGCTGGGGCCGAGGTTGACATGCCGCGCAACACCCGCACCGCCAGATAGGCAAAAGCCTGCGCCTCAAGCATATCGCCGTTCAAGCCCACCTCTTCGACAGGCATTACCGGACAGTCCAGCAGCACGCGCAGCATGGCCATCATGACCGGATTATGCCGCCCGCCTCCTGTAACCAACACCCGCTCTGGCGGTTGGGGGCAATGCTCCATCCCCTTTGCCACCGATGCGGCAGCCATTGCCGTCAGCGTCGCCGTGGCATCAGCATCAGAATGGTCTGATACCATTTCCAGAACATTCGCAAAGTCATTCCGATCCAGAGATTTGGGCGGCATCCGGTGGAAGTAACCGTGTTCCAGAAAAGCTTGAACCATTGCTTCGTCTACGTCCCCCTTCCCGGCCAATGCTCCGTCACAATCAAATTCTTTCCCCAATCGCAGCGCCACAAGATCATTGATCGGTGCGTTTGCCGGACCGGTATCAAAGGCCAGAAGAGCACCTTCCTCATCGGGGGCGGCCCTGGTCGGATCAACCCAGGTCACATTGCCAACCCCGCCCAGGTTCAAAAACACCAAAGGGGCTTCGGCCTTGATCCATTGCGCACAGGCAAAATGGTAGAAAGGCGCAAGCGGTGCCCCCTGCCCGCCCATCTGCATGTCGGAACTGCGGAAATCCCAAACGACCGGCACCCCCAGAACTTCGGCCAGAACACGCCCGTCTCCGGCCTGATGCGTACGCCCCTGTGATGGGTCATGTGCCAAAGTCTGGCCATGAAACCCGATCAGATCACCGCCTTCAATCCGCGAGAGAAGTTCGGCATGGGCGGATTCGACCACTTCGGCAGCGGCCTCGACCCCCGGTGCACCGGGCCATTTGCCGAATGCTGCGGAAATGGTTGCCCGCTCCGCTTCGCAATAGGGGCGATAAGCGGTTTCACCAAACCCGAGAATGCTGTGGCCATCCGTCAGCAACAGAGCTGCATCCACCCCATCCAGAGAAGTGCCGGACATGGTGCCAAGCGCCCAAATCTGATCTGCCTTCAACATGGCCTTTCCCTTCGCTTCACGCACGGATATATCAGTGCCACAGAAATGCGAGAATGGGAAACGCCCGATGACCTACCATGCCAAATCAGATTTCATGCGCGTGATGATGGAGCGCGGCTTTCTGGCCGACTGCACGGATTACCAGGCGCTGGATGAGGCCTTGGCAAAGGGAGTGACCCCCGGCTACATCGGCTTTGATGCCACGGCGAAATCGCTGCATGTCGGAAGCCTGATCCAGATCATGATGCTGCGCTGGTTGCAGAAAACCGGGCACAAACCGATTGTGCTGATGGGCGGCGGCACCACCAAAGTGGGTGATCCCAGTTTCCGCGCCGATGAACGCCCGCTGTTAACGCCGGAGCAGATCGACGCAAACATCGCCGGAATCCGGGAGGTATTCGACAATTACCTCCGGTTTGGCGGCGGAAAAACCGATGCGGTGATGGTCAACAACGCGGAATGGCTGGATGATCTGAACTATCTCGATTTTCTGCGTGACATCGGGCGGCATTTCAGCGTCAACCGGATGCTGGCCTTTGAAAGCGTGAAATCGCGCCTTGATCGCGAACAGTCACTTTCGTTCCTCGAATTCAACTACATGATCCTGCAAGCCTATGATTTCCTGGAGTTGAACCGCCGCTATGGCTGCCTGCTGCAAATGGGCGGCTCGGACCAGTGGGGGAATATCGTCAACGGCATCGACCTGACCCGCCGCGTGCTCGACAACCAGATTTTCGGACTGACAACGCCGCTTCTGACCACTTCCGACGGCAGGAAAATGGGCAAATCGCAGGATGGTGCTGTCTGGCTGAATGCCGAGATGCGCTCACCTTACGAATTCTGGCAGTTCTGGCGCAATACCACCGACGCTGATGTCGGGCGGTTCCTGAAACTGTACACCGAACTGCCGGTTGAGGAATGCGAGCGATTGGGGGCGCTGGAGGGAGCCGAGATAAACGAGGCAAAAATCCGGCTGGCCAATGAGGTAACCACTTTGGCGCATGGCGCTGACGCCGCCAAAGCTGCTGAAACCACCGCCCGCGAAGTGTTTGAAAAGGGCGGCATTGGCGATGACCTGCCAACATTCACCCTCAGCGGCGATGACCTGCGCAATGGTATCTCTGTTGTGCAGATGTTCGTGCGTTCGGGGCTTGCCAGGTCCGGCAAGGACGCCAAAAGGCTGATTGCAGAAGGGGGCGCAAAAATTGACGATGTGCCGGTAACGGACACAGGCCTGTTCTTTGCGCCGGAAGATCTGCAAGAACCCCTGAAACTGAGTGCGGGCAAAAAGCGCCATGCGCGTGTTGTCATGGAATCCTGATCCTGCAAATCTTTGACGCGGTGAGAGTTTTCATGCCTCCGGCGGGGATATTTGTTGAACAAAGAGACTGGTGCCCGGTCTATTTCCCCAGCATCCACTTGCCATTCGGGTAAAAGGCATGAAAGGCGAATGCGAACATGACATCATGCACCACATTGCGCCCACTGGCATCCCTGACACGGATGGTGCCAACATCCCGGCCTTTGCCGATATTGCCGGTATCCAGCGCCGAGGCCTGCCCGGCACGCCATGAAATTGTCACGCCCGCCTCCTTGATTTCACCGGCCCTGCGCAAACGCTCAAGCGTCCAGGCGCGGTTGCCAACAGCAATCACCCGGGCCAGCGGGGATATACCGTGTGGCGGGTTTTCGCCATTATACAGGAAAGGGCGGCTTGAACTGTCGTAGCCAACATAGGGATTGCGCCCGTAAGACCGGTTCCAGGACGGTTCATCCATCACCAGACCTTTCGGATTGCGGGCCTTGTACTCGGCCCAACTCTCCATCCAGACCGGCAGTTTCTTCAGCTTGGCACCCGTATATTTACCGACAATCCCCTGCCCCAGCGCCTGCTGCCACCAGCTCTCGGTCTGGCGATCATACATCACCATGTCCGAATTGCGCAGCTTGCCGGTAACGCCGAAATCGAGCACGCGGCCCTTCAGGCGGCGGTCAAACACCACGCCGGAATTGCAGAGCGGGCAGAAGGTGACGGCTATGGGCGTTGTGCCGATCTTGTCATTGACGATTTCATGCCAGAGAAGATAGCGAAGCGGATAGGCCCGTGGCGTCTGGCCTTTCAGTTCGACCGAAATGACCGGCTCCCGGTCTTTCAGGCGTTTTTCCCTGGCCACATCGACAAACGACGGATTGGAAATGGCCGGAATGCCGTCGCGTGGCGGCCCGCCCGACAAGATTTCCTTCCAGTTTGAAATGCTGGTGCGGGAAAAATCGGTCTTCGGCCATTCCCCTTTCCAGAACTTTGGTTCAGGTCCGGGGCCGGAGGAGGCGAATGTCGCGGAGACAACCAGCGCAAGCACCGAGAGCATGAAACCCTGCAACAATTGTTTTTGCGTGCGGCCCCTTTGCAGACGGGCTTTGGACATCGAATAGCTGACAAACATGCGGGCAACCTCCTGTGGTTGCCCCGATCATGACAGAGGAAGCCCGCCCAGCCCAGCCCGCCTCACGCGGGTTTGACCGCCTGCGAGCAGATCACAGCACGTTTATTCGTCAACCACAGTGGCCTTGACGATATAATCCGGATCGGTAACCAGCCCATTCTCCGCCGGATCACCTTTCTTGATCTTGTCCAGAACATCCAGCCCCTCGATCACCCGTCCAAATACCGTGTATTGACCATTCAGATTGGCAGCCGGCGCAAACATGATGAAAAACTGGCTGTTGCCACTGTCCGGGCTGGCAGAGCGCGCCATGCCGACAGTGCCGCGCTTGAACGGCACATTGGTAAATTCGGCCGGCAGATCCGGCAGTTCTGATGCGCCGCGTCCCGCCATGGATATATCGCCGCCCCGCTTGCCGAATTGCACGTCGCCGGTTTGCGCCATGAACCCGGCGATCACCCGGTGGAACACCACATCATCATAAGCGCCGGATTTTGCCAACGCGATTACGCGCTTCACATGCTGAGGGGCAACATGCGGCAGCAAGTCTATGACAATCCGACCCTGGGTCGATCCTCCTATTTCCAGGACAAGGTTCGGGCCCGGAGTATCGTCGGCATGCGCATCCTTGCTCTGAATCATGATGAAATAGGCTGCGAGAACAGCCACACCGACAAAGGCCATCGCGCCTGCAAACAGAGTTCGATCACTCATCTGCAGCCACCTTGACGCTGATCATCCGGTCCGGATTCATCGGGGGCTCGCCGCGGGCGATCTTGTCAACATGCTCCATCCCCTCAATCACCCGCCCATAAACGGTATACTGGCCGTTCAGGAAATGATTGTCTGAAAAGTTTATAAAAAACTGGCTGTTGGCGCTGTCCGGGTTCGCCGAACGCGCTGCACCTATTGTTCCGCGATCATGTGGCAGTTTGGAAAATTCGGCCGGCACATCCGGTTTGTCCGATCCACCGGTTCCGGCCCGGCGCAGATTGAAATCATTTTCCATGTTCCCATGTTGAACATCACCTGTCTGGGCCATGAAACCGTCAATCACCCTGTGAAAAGCGACATTGTCATAGGCGCCGGCACGGGCCAGTTCCTTCATCCGCTCAACGTGTTTGGGCGCGACATCGGGAAGAAGCTCGATGATAACCGGGCCGTCTTTCAACTCGATTATGATGGTGTTTTCCGGGTCTTTGATGTCTGCCATTTTTCTGGCTCCTTTGCTGGTTTGGCTAAACTTAAGCGCCCGATCGCGAAAGTAAAAGGTGAAAAAGCCGATTGTGTCTGGCAGAATGCCTCATTGACCAACCTTGCGTAATTGCGTCATCTGAAACAAAGCAGCAAACATCTGAAACGGAGAACGGCCATGCCCTGGAAAACCCTTGATGATATGGAACTTGCAGGCAAGACAGTGCTGGTGCGCGTCGATATCAATGTGCCCGTACAAAATGGCAGTGTCACCGACACATCGCGCATTGACCGGATCGTTCCGACCATCCGCGATATTCTGCAAAAGGGCGGAAAACCGGTTCTGATGGCGCATTTTGGCCGCCCCAAAGGGAAAACCGTCCCGGATTTGAGCTTGCAGATCGTGGTTCCGGCGCTGGAAAAGGCGCTGGGTCACGAGGTTCTGTTCGTGAAGGATCTGGACGAGGCGGCTGATGTGATCAGGAAAATGCAGCCGGGGCAGATCGCACTTCTGGAAAACCTCCGCTTCCATCCGGGCGAGGAAGCAAACGATCCGGCATTTGCCGCAAGACTGGCGGCCCTTGGCGATGTCTACTGCAATGACGCCTTTTCTACGGCCCATCGCGCACATGCCTCAACCGAGGCATTGGCGCACCTTCTTCCCGCCTGCGCCGG
Organism: Marinosulfonomonas sp.; assembly: GCA_026984915.1. Classification (GTDB taxonomy): domain Bacteria; phylum Pseudomonadota; class Alphaproteobacteria; order Rhodobacterales; family Rhodobacteraceae; genus WFVA01. Next base: position 6,520 of record JALSRG010000094.1, read on the forward strand.
CCGGCTGATGCAGGCTGAACTGAGCGCGCTGGAAACCGCATTGGGGGCCCCGAAACGCCCGGTTGTCGCGGTGGTTGGCGGTGCCAAGGTTTCGACCAAACTGGATCTGCTTGGCAATCTCGTGGAAAAGGTCGACCATCTGGTGATCGGCGGCGGCATGGCCAATACATTTCTGGCGGCCGAGGGCATAGATGTCGGCAAATCCCTGTGTGAGCACGAACTGGGAAAGACCGCACGGCATATTCTCGACAAGGCACTGGAATCCGGTTGCGAAATCATTTTGCCAACAGATGTTGTTGTCGCCTGGAAATTCGAAGCCGGGGCAGAAAACATGACCGTTACCGCCGACAAATGCCCGAAGGATGCCATGATTCTGGATGCCGGTCCGCGAACGGTCAACCGCATTTGTAGCACTTTTGAAAAATGCGCGACCCTTATCTGGAACGGCCCGCTGGGCGCCTTTGAACTGGAGCCTTTTGACAAGGCAACCACGGCCTGTGCCCGCAAGGCAGCAGAGCTGACCAAAGCTGGCAAATTGATTTCGGTTGCCGGCGGGGGCGATACCGTTGCTGCCCTGAAAAAAGCCGGCGTGGTTGATGATTTCACTTATGTCTCAACCGCTGGCGGAGCCTTTCTGGAATGGATGGAAGGAAAAACCCTGCCTGGCGTGGCTGCACTGGAAACGTAATGCCGAAATTCGGGAGATCGTTGAAAAATACAGACTGTTAGCGCCAACAAACTTGCGCACCTGAACAGGGGGGCTAAAAGCGTGGGCAGATTATGCCCTGCAAAAAGGATTAGCCCGATGAGAGCCACGCGTATTGTTCAGAAAATTCTAGCCAATTACGAAGGCGACACCCCTGGTGTAAAGGCCAATCTGTGCCGCATGCTGATGAACGGCAAACTGGGCGGCACCGGCAAGATGATCATCCTGCCGGTCGATCAGGGGTTCGAACATGGACCGGCGCGCTCTTTTGCGCCCAATCCGGCCGCCTATGATCCGCACTACCATTACCAGTTGGCCATTGATGCAGGGCTGAATGCCTTTGCCGCACCATTAGGAATGCTGGAGGCCGGAGCCGATAGCTTTGCCGGCCAGATACCGACCATCCTCAAGGCCAATTCCGCCAATTCGCTGATCCCGTCCGAGGCTGCCAAGGACCAGGCGATCACGGCCTCGGTTGACGACGCCCTGCGCATCGGGGCCGGCGCCATCGGCTTTACCATCTACCCCGGCTCATCCCAGGGGCTGGAGATGTTCGAGGAAATTTCGGCCATGCGCGAAGAGGCCGCAGCCAAGGGAATTGCCACGGTGATCTGGTCCTACCCGCGCGGCGAGGCTTTGGACAAGGACGGCGAAACCGCCATCGACATTGCCGCCTATGCCGCTCAGATCGCGGCCCTTCTGGGCGCGCATGTGATCAAGATCAAGCTCAGCACCGACCATCTTTCGCTCGCCGAGGCGAAAAAGGTTTATCAGGCAGAGAATATCGACATCGCGACCCAGGCCGCGCGGGTACGCCACTGCATGCAATCGGCCTTCAACGGGCGCCGCATCGTGGTATTTTCCGGCGGCTCGAAAAAAGGGGCTGACAGCGTTTACGATGATGCGCGGGCCATCCGCGATGGCGGCGGCAACGGCTCAATCATCGG
>JALSRG010000095.1 GCA_026984915.1 Marinosulfonomonas sp.
GACGTGACATTCCCCAAGCGTCTGGGTCACCCGGAGGAATTTGCCGCCCTCGCGAAAACCATCATCGAAAACGACTATCTGAACGGCGATGTGATCCGGCTTGATGGCGCGCTGCGAATGCAATAGGGTCAAAACCCGTCAAATCCGCAGCGCTGTTTTCCCTGCATCTCAGCAGCGCGGGCCGTTTGTGAACAGCCACTGTTGACGGCGCGCCCCGAACCGCTGATATTTCGGGAAAACGGCGCCAGTGGGGCCGGATGAACGGGTTTTGACCCTAGTTGTGATGGGCATGGCTGTCCGCTGGCGCCTGTTCCCGCAGATCCATCCCGTAATCGCGCAGAACTTCGGCAACACGCAGACGGTAGGTGGCAAATACCCCTGCCCGCCCCTCGGCCTGCGCCGTGCGATGGGTTTCAAGGGTGCGCCAGGCTTTGACCGCCGCCTCATCCCGCCAGAACGAGAGCGACAACAGCGTACCCGGCCGTGTCAGGCTTTCGAACCGCTCAACCGAAATGAATCCGTCGATCTGCTCCAGATCCGCTTTCAGAGCGGCCGCGATTTCCAGATAGCGTTCGCGTTGCCCCTCGGCTGGCGTCACTTCGAAAATAACCGCAATCATTCCGTGTTCCTTTTTGCATGGGGCTGTGATTCACAGGCCAGAAATATCCTGTCCTCACGATGGATGAACCGTTCCTTCTTTGCAAAAGCATAATTCTCGCGCCCCAGCGGATGCGCCGCCAGACGGGCGCGATAGGCCTCGTAATCCGCCAGTGTCGGCAATGAATACACTCCGTATGCGGTGGTGGCCGAGCCTTCGTGTGGTCCGAAATAGCCGATCAGATCGGCCCCGCACTCGGGGATGGCCTGCCCCCAGTTTCGGGCATATTGGGCGAATTCATCGTGCTTGTATGGGTCGATCTGATAGCGAATAAAGCAAGTGATCATTTGGAATCTCCGTTAGTGGTTTGATTGAAACTGCCCGCAGACCAATTGATTAGGACGACCCCCAGAATTGCAGCAGTAATCCCTGCAACTGCGAGCGGGGCTATACTTTCCCCCAGAAAGAACATGCCCAGTATCACGCCGACACCGGCCCGAAGATAGCTTTGGCTGGCCACCCCCATGGCCCCGATGCTGTGCAAAAACGAAAATAGATCAACAGGGCAACGGCGGTGCAGAAAACCGACAGCACAAGGATGGCTGCAATTGCGGATGGGCTGGGATGTAACAGCCATGGCCGGTCAACGATCAACGCCAGCGGGACAAGCACAGCGCTGGCCCAGATCATCGTGCCGCAGGCCGTTGCCAGCGCACCGGTTTTGGCGAACCGTCGACCATAAAGTGCAGCACCAGCATACATCAGCGCACCAGCCAGACAGGCAAGTTGCGCAACCACCTGCCGCCCCAGCCCAGCTAGTACATCAATGCCGACAATCAGAACCACGCCAAAGCAACCAATCAGTGCTCCCAGCAGCTTTCTTTGCTCTACAGGGGCGTTACGAAGGACGAAAACCGATATCAGATAAACAAAAACCGGCGATACCGAATTCAGAACACTGGCCAAGCCAGCCGAAACATATTGCTGGCCCCATGCCAAAACGGTCCATGCGCCAAAGCTGTTCAGAAAGGACTGCACCAGCAGCATCCGCCAGATCCGCTTTCCGCGCGGCAGGCTTTCTCCTTTTAGCCACAACACAAACAGCAAGAACAGACCCGCCCCAGTGACACGACAGGCGATCAGGGTCAGTGGCGGTATCTCGGTAACCGCAATCCTTATGAAGATGTAGGAAGACCCCCACAGCATCGCCAATAGCGCCAGTAGAAGAATATCTGCATTAATTTTATACATGATCCGTATTTCCTTTGCCCCATACTAACGAATTGAAATACTGCAATGGTTCGTCTATGGTCGAACCATGAAAGAAGGCCCCGACATCGCCCAGACTGCCGCCCTGATTGGTGATCCGGCGCGCGCCAACATGCTGGTGGCGCTGATGGATGGTCATGCGTTGACCGCAACCGAACTGGCGCAAGAGGCGGGCGTGACCAAACAAACCGCCAGCAGCCATCTGGCGCGTTTGACCGAAGGCGGGTTGCTGAAACGCGAGGTTCAGGGGCGACACCATTATTTTCGCCTTAACGGCGCCGATGTGGGCGCCGCTCTTGAGGCGCTGATGGGGGTTTCGGCCAGCCGCACAGGCCCCCGCACCCGCCCCGGCCCACGTGATCCGGCCCTGCGCCATGCACGAGTCTGTTACGATCATCTGGCAGGCGAAATGGGCGTGCAACTCTATGAACATGCGCAGGGCGCTGGCTGGATCAGCGGTGACGGAACCGTACTGACCCTGACCGAAGCCGGACATGCGGCCTTCTCGGAGTTCGGCATTGCCCTAGAACCTCTGCAGGAAAACCGCCGCCCGCTGTGCCGCGCCTGTCTGGACTGGTCGATGCGCCGGCACCATCTGGCAGGCGGGATTGGCAAAGCCTTGCTGCAATCCTTCTATGATCGCGGCTGGGCTCGCCGGCTGCCCGGCAGCCGGATCGTTTCCTTTACCCCACAAGGGGAAAGGGCATTTCAGGGCTATTTCAGGGCTGGCTGACGCTAGGGCGTAGACCTATAAACGGCCATCACCCGCCGGCCAGAACAACAACGCCGACCAGAATGACCGCCGACCAGAACAGACGATGACGCAAATGGCCTTCTTTCAACAAGAGGCTCCCCATCAGCACACTTAACAAAACGCTGAGTTCACGCACCGGAGCGACATAGACAACCGGGGTAAATGTCAGCGCGACCAGCACCAGAATATAGGCAAGCGGATTGAAAACAGCGATGAGCAGAACCCAGAGGCGATATGTGCCCCAAATATCCCGGACAAGGCTGCGCCGTCTGTAGGCCTGTGGCGCCAGAAGAACCGATCGCCCGATACTGGAGGCATAATCAAGCAGCAGCGGCGGTATCGCCAGCGCGGAAACGGCATGGGCATCCCAAGCGGTATAGCTGCCGATCAGAAGGCCGGCCCCGATCCCGAACACAAGCGAAGTGACCGTACCCGCCGCAGCTTTTCCCCCACAGGTCAGCATAAGCACACCAAATACGATGATCATCCCGCCCACTGCAATTTGTGGCGTCAGGGTTTCCTTCAGAAAAGCAACGGCAAATCCGGCAGCCAAAATAGGGCCGGTTGCCCGGGCAGTGGGATACACAAGCGACAAATCCCCTTTGCGATACCCGATCTGCAACAACAGGAAATATCCCAGATGCAGTGCGGCACTTACTGCAATCACCCCCAGCCGCATCCCATCTAAAAGCACAGCTTTTGATCCGAAATAAATGGCCAGCGGCAGATAGATCAGGACCGACAGGGCAGAAAACAGCCAGATCAACTCGGGCCCAGCATTAATGCGTTTGACAGAATAGTTCCAGGTTGCGTGACAAAATGCGGCGATCAGAACAAGCGTGAATCCAGGTGCAGACATGAGAACCTCAAAGGCGACAGGGTTACAGGCGTGCAATAGCACCCCCGTCCATCCCCCCTGGTCTTTTCGCCCTTGGGTGTCTGCCTGACCGGCTCATGACGGCGCTCGGTCCGAACCTGACACATCAGTGGAACCCTAGCCGCACATGGATAGGTGTAAGAATTCTAGCAATTTCCCAAAAGATGTAAAGGCCGTACGGGACGGGGCGGATCGGAAACGCCAGTTATCCGCCTGCCTTTTCCTCCAACCTGAGCCATTCCTCTTCTGCTTCTGCCAAGGCCTGCTGGCGGTCGGTCAGGGCAAGGGTGGCTTTGTTGAACTTCACAGGCTCTTTGCTGAACATATCCGGATCCGACAGGAATTCGGCAAGTTTGGCGATCTCGGATTCCAGGCGCTCAATGACTTCCGGCAGCGCCTGCAAGCGATGCTTTTCAGTAAAAGAAAGACCTGCATCTTTTTGTTTTGCAATGTCTTTTCTTGATTTTGACTTTTTCTTCTTTTCCGACCTGATCTGCGAAGGCATCTCTTGGCGCTGGGCCTGATAATCCGACCAGCCTCCGGGATAAGCCGTCACCCTGCCCCCGCCTTCCATGGCGATCGTTGTGGTGGCGACACGATCCAGAAAATCACGGTCATGGCTGACCAGCAAAACCGTACCGTCATATTCCGCCAGAACGTCCTGCAACAGATCAAGCGTTTCCACGTCCAGATCATTGGTCGGTTCGTCCAGCACCAGAAGATTGCTTTGCCGGGCCATGATTTTCGCCAGCAGCAGTCTGGCTTTCTCGCCGCCGGACAGTGATTTGACAGGAGCGCGCAACTGATTGTCATCAAACAGGAAATCTTTCAGATACCCGGCAACATGGCGCGGGGATCCGCGCACCATTATCTGATCTGCCTGACCGGAAACGCGCATATCCTTGTCACCTGTCATGGTCTCCCACAGGCTCAGCTCCGGGGTCAGGGCCTCGCGGTTCTGGTCAAACACGGCCACCTCAAGGTTGGTTCCCAGAATGACCGCGCCGCTATCAGGCTCCAGTTCCTTGATCAACAGCCGCAAAAGCGTTGTCTTACCCACACCATTCGGGCCGACCAGAGCAACCCGCTCTCCCTTTTCAATGCGCAGGGAAAAATTCCTGACAATCGGCCTGCCTTCGTAAGCCTTTGAAATATCACGCGCTTCGATCACCCGTTTGCCAGAGTTCCGACCGGCTGTGAGCGCCATCGCAGCGGCGCCCTGCCGGCGGATCATGCTGCTGCGTTCCTGCTGCAAGGCGCGCAAGGCACGCACGCGCCCCTGGTTGCGTTTGCGCCGGGCGCTGATGCCTTCCACCGCCCAGCGGGCCTCGGATTTTATTTTCCGGTCCAGTTTGTGACGGGCGATGTCTTCTTCTTCCCAGATCTTGTCGCGCCAACTCTCGAATGCGGCAAAGCCCTTTTCCTGCCGGCGCACCCGGCCCCGGTCAATCCACAATGTTACCCGCGTCAGGGCGTTCAGAAAGGCCCTGTCGTGGCTGATCAGAATATAGGCGGCCCGGCAATTCCGGAGATATTGCTCCAGCCAGGCAATGGCCACGATATCGAGATGGTTGGTCGGTTCGTCCAGCAGCATCAGGTCAGGTTCCCCGGCCAGAATTCGGGCCAGTGCCGCGCGGCGGCGCTCACCGCCCGATGCTGTGCTGACCAGGCCGGCGGGGTCAAACTTCAGCCCCTCAGCCACCTGGTCAACCTTGTAGGATTCGCCGGGCGGCAATGACCCGGCGGCAAAATCTCCCAAAGTGGAAAACGCGGACAAATCCGGGTCCTGCTCCATGTACCCCGTCGCGACGCCAGGCGACAGGGTCCGGCTGCCTGTGTCTGGCTCAACCAGGCCCGCCATTACCTTGAGCAGCGTCGATTTGCCCGAGCCGTTCCGCCCGACAAGCGCGACCCGATCGCCCGGCTGAACAACAAGCGAAAGTTTGTCAAATACCGGATTCCCGCCGAAGGTGAGCGAGATATCGGAAAGCTGCAAGAGTGGAGTGCGTGCCATGGGCATCAGCTACGCATCCCACGCTGCAACGTCAACTCTGCCGGAAGCATTCCCGCCGTTTTTGGCAGATCAGTGGCATTCTACCCGGCGAGTGACCGAAACAAGCGCCGCCGCCTGGGCGGCATGCTTCGAATTTCCAGACCGGTAAAGACATGCAAGGTATTCAGGTCATGGTCAACGACCGCATGGTCCGACACCCAGCCCCCCATTGCCAGATAGCTGCGCAACATCGGCGGCATGGAGCGCATGGCCCGTTTGAGATCCGGCTTGCGCCGCAATTTCTGGGCAAAACGGAACACGCTGGGGGCCTTTATCCTGGGCAACCAGCGCTTGGGGGCCAGATGGCGCGCCTGCAACAGCGCGAAGGCATCCAGATAGGCGGTTGCCTCACATCCCTTGAAAGAGGAACAGCCAAACAGCATTTCCACGCCTTTTTCATCGACATAGCGGGTCATCGCCCCCCAGGCGACACGCAGGATATCCGGGTCGTAAATCTGTGGATCGATACAAAAGCGGCCCATTTCCACCATGGGGCCATTGAAGGCCTTGAGGGCGGAAAGCTCGTAAAACTGGGCCGAGTAGCTGTTGCCGATCTGAGAGCCGACCGCGATCGGCAACAGTCGAAAACAACATACCAGCCGGCCGGTACGTATTTCTTCCACCAACATATGGGCGCATCTGTCATCAAATGAATCCTGATCCAGCCCCGCAGTGCGCGTGCCATGGCTGGCCGCACCGGTGCCCGCAATAAACGTCTTGTAGCGCAGGGCCTGTGCCTTGCGTATATCCTCGGGCGTTTCTGCCAGCCGGGCTTTGTAGCGGCCTTTCTTGAGTGTCAGCATGGCGCCTGCTCTCCTGTTCAATTCTTCCACCTGCCCGGGATTCGGGGGCTGGCCGGAAATCGTCCTGCAAAACAACTTGCGCAAACACACCCCTTCATATGGTGCCTGCACTGTGGCACACAACCTGTAACTGCGGGATCAAAAAGGAAGACAGATATGTCAAAGCCAAACAAGACCGATGAAGAATGGCGCGCCTGCCTTTCAGAACTTGCCTACAAGGTAACGCGGCAGCATGGCACCGAGAGGGCCTTCAGCCATGATGATTTCCCCAAGGAGGCAGGGGTTTTTCATTGTATTTGCTGCGATGCCCCGTTGTTTGACAGCGCGGCCAAGTTTGATTCAGGCACCGGCTGGCCCAGTTTTTTCAAACCGCTGCATCCGGAAAACATTGGAGAAAGCGAAGACCGCAAACTGTTCATGCGCCGCACCGAAGTGCATTGTTCCAATTGCAACGCACATCTGGGGCATGTCTTTCCGGATGGCCCGCCACCCACCGGGCTGAGGTACTGCCTGAACGGTGTGGCGCTTCGCTTTGTGCCGGATCCGCAGGATTAACGGATTTTGACCCTAGTTGTTGCCCAGCAAATCACCCGAAGTCAGATTGCCGATATTGCCAAGAAGCTGACGGATAAAGCTGATCCCCTTGATATTGCTGTCGGTAACACGCCGGGAAATCGGAACAACCCGACCATCTTCGAGGGTGAAGCGTTCGATGTTTTCGACAACGCCGTTCTTGTCAAAGGAAATGGCGACCAGTTGCCGGTCGATTTCCTGCGGCTCGCGCATGCCGAAATGTTTCCAGCGGCTTTGCACGTAATACCAGCCACTGCCCTCGATAACCCCAAAGGTGGACGGGCGGCCGATTGATTCTGCCACGCTGTCACGCGTGCTGACGCCGACTGTGATATCCTGAAGCTCAGAATCAGTGGGAACATACCCGTGATTGCGATAGACAGCCGTGCAACCGATCAACCCAAACAACAAAAGGCCAAGTGCCCCAGCTTTCAATATCCTGTACAGTTCAGACATTCCCGCCCCTTGTCAGCCCTTTAATCGCCTTTTATCCGGCTTACAGAAGGAATGGCCCAGGTTCAAGAATGGAAGCAAGAAAGATGAAAGAAGCCAAAACTTTGCCAAACAAGGAATATCGCCTGCAGGTCGCGGCATTGTCCGGGCGCAAACCGATCCGGTTTTCCATTGCTCCCTCACCTGCCATATGCCGCCAAATCGCCGAAGACCTTGACCTGAAAGCCCTGCGCAAACTGCGGTTTGCCGGGGAAATACAGGCCGAAGGCGATGAAAACTGGCGTCTGGATGCAACCCTGGGCGCAACCGTTGTTCAGCCCTGTGTTGTCACATTGCAGCCGGTAACAACACGCATAGACGAAAAGATAAGCCGCAGGTTTCTGGCGCAAATGCCCGATGATCCGCCGGAAGGCGACCCCGGAAAGAAACCGGTTTCCGGTGAGGGCACCTATGAGGTGGAGATGCCGGAAGACGAGACCATCGAAGCTTTGCAACCGGAGATAGACCTCTGGGCCATCATGCTCGAATCATTGGCCCTGTCGCTGCCGCTCTATCCGAAAGCCGAAGATGCCGTACTGGAAAAAAGCAGGTTTGCGCCCCCGGATGCCCGGATAATGACCGATGAGGAAACCCGGCCCTTTGCTGGTCTGGCCGCGCTTCGGGACAAGTTGAGCAAAAAACAATGATGTTTCGGCGGGTTTTGCCGCGTTTTATTGTGAATTCGCCCAAATCCGGCCATCCTGACTCTGAAAGAGGGCGGGATACGGAACACGGCAAGAAAACGCTTGCAACACGCGGGATTCGCAGTATGTTCCGGCCTTCGCTGACATCTGGATTGGACAGGGCCACTGCAAAAGCGTAAGACCCCATAACGATCCTGCAAACTCGGGGTTCGCCCCATTCGAATCAAATCCGGGCATTTGCCCCCAAAACACCCGAGGATGAGACATGGCTGTCCCTCAGAACAAGATCACGCGGTCCCGCCGCAACATGCGCCGCGCACATGATGCTTTGGTTGCTGCAAACCCCGCTGAATGCCCCAACTGTGGCGAACTGAAACGCCCGCATCACGTTTGCGCCGCTTGCGGACACTACGACGAGCGTGAAGTCGTCGCGATGGTTGACGAGATCGACCTGGACGAAGACGACGCGGCATAAGCCTGCGGCGTGGCGTCGTGGGGATGAACTCACAAACCCAGCAGTCTATGGCCCCTGATACCGCGGGCCGCATCATCATATCCGTTGACGCCATGGGAGGTGATCGCGGGCCGGCGGCTGTCGTCGCCGGCATTGCTGATTCTGCATCCAAAAACCCCGATATCGGCTTTATCGTTCATGGTGACGGAGACATCCTGCGCCGGCTGATCAACAAACGCCGTGGCCTTGCAGAACGTTGCGACATCCGCCCGACAAAAGAAGTCGTGACCATGGACGCAAAACCGTCTTATGTCATGCGCAATGGCAAGGAAACCTCGATGTGGTCGGCAATCGAAGCCGTGCGCAATGGCGAGGCCACCGTGGCGGTTTCCTGCGGTAACACCGGCGCGCTGATGGCATTGTCCATGGTCCGGTTGCGGAAACTGCCCGGGGTCAACCGGCCGGCCATCGCCTGTCTCTGGCCCTCCCGGAACAAACAGGGCTTCAATGTCATGCTTGATGTCGGCGCCGATATTCGCGCGGACGAACAGGATTTGTTGCAATATGCGCTTATGGGCACGTCTTATGCGCGCAATGGTCTGGAGATCGCCAAACCCCGCATCGGGCTGCTGAATGTCGGCACCGAAGAGACAAAGGGACGGCCGGAACTGAAGCTGGCGCATGAACTGATCGAACATGCCGCCCCGGCCGGAGAATTCGAGTTTGTCGGATTTGTCGAAGGCAGTGACATTCCCTCGGCCAAGGTGGATGTGATCGTGACGGATGGTTTCACCGGCAATGTCGCCCTGAAAACCGGCGAAGGGACCGCCAGCCTGATCCGCGAGTTCCTGAAAAAGGCTTTTGCGGCCACGCCGCTTTCGCGTATTGCCGCCCTGCTGGCCATGACATCCCTGCGCCGCCTGACCAAACGCATTGATCCGCGCCGTGTGAATGGCGGTGTCTTTCTGGGCCTGAACGGCACTGTGGTCAAATCGCACGGCAGCGCCGATGCAACGGGGGTTTCTGCCGCCATAAAGCTGGCTTTCAGGCTGGCCCAATCCGGGTTTTCGGAAAAATTGGCGGCACGGGTTGCATCCGTCACCGCTGCCGGACAAGATGCTGCCGAAACCGGGAACAAGAGCGGGTAAACTGAATGACCAGACGCGCCGTCGTAAGAGGCGTTGGGCACTATCTGCCTGACCGCATCGTTCCCAACAGCGAATTTGTGGAATCCCTGGACACCTCTGATGAATGGATTCGCAGCCGGTCCGGAATCGAGCGCAGGCATTTTGCCGCAGAAGGCCAGACCACTTCTGATCTTGCAACCCGCGCGGCACGGGCCGCCCTGAAGGATGCCGGCCTGCAAGCCGATGATCTGGATACAATCATTCTGGCAACCTCTACCGCTGATCTGACATTTCCTTCGGCCGCCACCATGGTGCAGGCCGCGCTGGGAATGCAGCAGGGTTACGCCTTTGATCTTCAAGCCGTTTGCGCCGGATTCATTTTCGCATTGGCAAATGCAAATGCCCTGATTGTTTCCGGCCAGGCGCAACGGGTTCTGGTGATCGGGGCGGAAACCTTCAGCCGGATCATGGATTGGGAAGACAGAACCACCTGTGTTCTGTTTGGCGATGGCGCAGGGGCCCTGGTTCTGGAGGCGCAATCCGGTGACGGCAACAACACCGATCGCGGCATTCTGGCGGTCGATCTGCATTCTGATGGCCGCTTCAAGGATCTGCTCTTTGTCGACGGCGGCGTTTCCACCGGAACCAGCGGTTACTTGCGCATGCAGGGCAAGGAAGTTTTCCGCCACGCCGTTGAAAAACTGGCCACAACAGCGGAAACGGCCCTGGCAACCCTGGGACTGAGCGGCAAGGATGTCGACTGGATCGTGCCACATCAGGCCAATCTGAGAATCATTCGCGCCACGGCCCAGAAAATGGGGGTTCCCATGGATCATGTGGTGGTGACAGTGCAGGATCATGGCAATACTTCTGCCGCATCGATTCCCCTTGCCCTGTCGATCAGCAAGGAACGCGGCCAGATCAAACAGGGTGATTTGCTGCTTCTTGAGGCCATTGGCGGCGGATTGACCTGGGGGTCGGTGGTTTTACGCTGGTAATCGGTAATTAAATTCAGCATCCAAGCCATTGATATTGACTCGGAATTTCCTTCGCCTCTATGCTCGCCCATAACTAACGGGGGAACTTATGAGTGATAAAACTCTAACGCGCATGGATCTGAGCGAAGCTGTCTTTCGGCAGGTCGGGCTCAGCCGCAATGAAAGCGCCCAGCTTGTCGAGGATGTTCTGCGGCATATGTCGGACGCCCTTGTCCGGGGCGAACAGGTAAAAATTTCATCCTTCGGCACCTTTTCCGTTCGCGAGAAAGCAGCCCGGGTCGGTCGCAATCCCAAAACCGGACAGGAAGTGCCGATCCTGCCGCGGCGTGTTCTCAGCTTTCGACCATCGCACCTGATGAAAGACCGGGTCGCTGCCGGAAACCGGCGATAGCGGGGCCGGCGTCGCATGGCCAAGTCGCCAGAAGCTTTTCGTACAATCAGTGAAGTGGCCGAATGGCTGGACACGCCCGCGCATGTACTGCGCTTTTGGGAGAGCCGGTTTTCTCAGATAAAGCCGGTGAAACGTGCCGGTGGCCGACGCTATTACCGGCCCGGCGACATGTTGCTTCTCGGGGGCATCAAAAAGCTTTTGCACGAAGATGGGATGACCATCAAGGGTGCCCAGAAATTGCTGAAAGAACAAGGCGTTAAACATGTTGCGGCGCTGTCGCAGCCGCTCGAAACGCAATTGAAGGATTTGCCGGACGTCGGGGGCGTGGTGATCGAGGGCAAGGCCTCTGATGTGACGACCGGTCGGGCCAGCCCGCTCGCACCACCGACAGAAGCCCCGCCTGACGAGAAACTTCACCCGACACCGGATGCAACCGAACAAGCGATGGCAGATGTGCCTGTCGTTGGCACGGAGACCGGGGAGCCAACTGATACACGCGATAAGGCTTCAGAGAGTCCCATAGACCAAACGCTGAAGCAGCTCATCCCCGAGCGAAACGAGGCGGAAACGCAACACGGGGATGCCGAGAAAACGCCCGATGCAGAATCCACGGATATTGCAGCCGACCAGCAGACCGTGCAACCGCAGCAAACCCCAACTGATGCCTCGGAACCGGCAAATGAGTTTGGCTCACGCCCGATCGATTTTACAACCTCCCGCCAGCCCCTCCCGGATGCGGCACCGACGGATGCCGCAGCGGAAGAGGCCATTGCCAGCCATCCGCAAACAGCAGCGCAGCCGGACAGCGATTCGTCGGAATCCGGGAAAGATGATCAAACTGCGACGCCACAGGATGCCGATCAGATGGAACCCGGGACCAGTTCAGGCCCGGTGCCCCGTATTATCGAAGTCACGATGACGCCGCCCGATGAGCTGCCCGTGCCGGAAGTTGCCGTTGTCTTGAAGCAACTTCGCGGTATTGACACTGATCTGCCCGAGGAAAATGTGGCCAAAATCACCGCTGTCTATCGGCGTCTGACGCTGCTGCACACCAGCATGAGCAGCAAGAGCAGTGGCTCACGTCCGGGTTAGGTCGTGAAAGATGCGCAATTCAGCTTGCCCCCGTTCGGAAAAACAGTATGAAGGTGCGCAGTTCGGGCTATGGCGCAGCCTGGTAGCGCGTCCGTCTGGGGGACGGAAGGTCGCAGGTTCGAGTCCTGCTAGCCCGACCATATCAAAACCCGCCTGCGCGCGTATTGCAGCAGGCGGGTTTGTTGTATGAACTTTGGCTGAGAGAGGCAGGAGATGACATCAGAACCAATGCTTCAGGGTGTTCTGCCCAGCCAGGATATCGAAGATCTGATCAGAACTGGTGTCTTGTCGGCCGAGCCGGCCATTCTGCCGGATCAGGTGCAACCCGCCTCGCTGGATCTGCGGCTTGGGGGGGTGGCTTATCGGGTGCGTGCATCCTTTCTGGCAGGCAAGGGGGCCAGCGTGGCCGACCGGCTGGATGAATTCGAGATGCACCGTATCGATCTGTCTGGCGGGGCGGTTCTGGAAAAAGGCGCGGTCTATGTGGTGCCGCTGATGGAGGCCCTGTCGCTGCCGGATGACATCACTGCGGTGACAAATGCGAAATCCTCGACCGGGCGGCTTGATCTGCTGACCCGGACCGTCACCGATGGCGGGGTGGAGTTTGACCGCGTCATGCCGGGCTATCAGGGCCCGCTATACGCTGAAATCTGCCCGCGCAGCTTTTCGGTGCTGGTGCGCCCCGGAATGCGGCTCAACCAGATCCGGTTTCGCCGCGGTCAGGCGATATTGTCCGACGAGAGGCTCAGAACGCTTCAGGATGAGGTCCGGCTGGTTTCCGGGACGGCGCATATTGATCAGGGTCTCGGGTTTTCCGTAGACCTGAAGCCGGACAAGGGTGATCTGGTCGGATATCGCGCAAAACCCCACACCGGTGTGATTGATCTGGACCGGATCGGGTATTACGACCCGACCGAATACTGGGAACCGATCCATAGCAAAGCCGGTCGCATCATTCTGGATCCCGGCGCGTTCTATATTCTGGTCAGCCGCGAGGCGGTGCATATCCCGCCCGATTGCGCCGCCGAAATGGCCCCCTATCTGGCCATGGTCGGCGAATTCCGGGTGCATTACGCCGGTTTCTTTGACCCCGGTTTCGGGCATGATGCCGCCGGTGGCAAAGGCTCTCGCGGCGTGCTCGAGGTGCGCTGCCACGAGGCCCCCTTCGTGCTGGAACATGCGCAGACCGTCGGGCGCCTGGTCTATGAACAAATGAAATCCATCCCGAAACAGCTATACGGTGCCGATCTTAAATCAAATTATCAGGGCCAGGGTCTGAAGCTGTCGAAGCATTTCAAAGCTGGACCACACAGCTAGGGCGTAGACCTATAAACCCTGCACAGTTGGCGCTGTTTTCCCGAAGTATCAGGGGTTTGACACGTGCCGCCAATGGTGATTGCATTGCTGCATCTTGCACGCGATCCCGCTTGCGCCACTTGGCAACGGTCTTGACGTTGATGCCAAGCTGCCGGCTCAACGCCGCGTTCGAAGCGCGCGATCGCTGTATGAGAGCTCGGACCGCGTGCGTGGTCGTGGCGCTGCCGTGTAAAACTTGTCCCATAGTGTTTCCTTCTGATGATCACAGATCAATAGACCATCACACCGTGGGACTAAACACCTAGGCAGCAGGTTCGAAGTATTCCCGCAACATTGGCCAATTTTTATACATGCCATATGTGACCATATTGACATGACAGAGCATATTATATGATGTAGCGGGCATTATTAACGAGTGCCTTTTGTACGGTTTTTTTTATAAACAACTTTTTTCAAAGGAGGGTATTATGAAATACCTCAAGAAGACCGCTGTCGCGGCAACTTTCGCTCTCACTGCAATTGCGTCTCCGGCCCTTGCGCAAAACTTTTCGGCAGGCATTGATCTGAACTATCTGGGACTAAGCCATTCCGAGGGGCAAACCGTTGGTTTCGGCTTTACAGCTGCCCCCGAAGTCTGGATGGAATTCCATTCGCAAGGGGGGCTGACATACGGCCTGCGGGCTTTCCGTCTGGATGCGAGCAGCAGCGACCCTACGACCAGATATGACAAAATCGTCATGCAAACCGCTGACCTGAGCGTAGGAAAATCCTTTAGCATGGGAAGCAACACCGCAGGCAAATTTTTTGGTGGCATGCGATTTGCCAAATACTCGGAGAGGGATAACGGTGGCGGGTCGACACTGGATGTACCAAAGGCTTATGGCCTGCTGGGCGGAATTGAAATCTCGCAACAGATGTCCAGCAACCTGTCGCTTTATGGTGGCAGTACCGCAGCCATCATGTTCGCGCCAGACTTCACAGATGGCGGGTCTGCAGAATCGGATCTTACGTTCAATACAATCGATCTGAACCTGGGCCTGAAATACAAACGTCAACTGACGAATGGCGGCAACTGGCATGCCGGGCTGGGACTGACAAGCAAGCTGTGGAATGGTGTAAGTGACAATGATTCGGAAAATATTTCAGCTTATGGGTTCAAGCTGTCGTTAGGAATGGATTTCTGACCTGATTTACCGAACGGAAAAATACACTCAATGGAACATTGCGGTTGGCCTTTCCATGAAAGGTCAACCGTAAAACGGTTTCTCTTCAAACCGCCCCATGCGCCCCCGCAAGTCGGGCCGGTTTTGACCCTAATCCTCAAACAATTCGCTCTGCCCGATCACTTCTTCTTCCTCACCCTGATCGTCAGGGCCCTGCATTGCTCCGGGGGGTGGGCGATTGTCCAGCAGGCCCGCGGCACGCAATTCCTTCAGCCCCGGCAGATCACGGGCGTTTTCCAGCCCGAAGTGATCGAGGAACTCTTGTGTCACGACATAAGTGACCGGGCGTCCGGGCGTCATCCGCCGGCGGCCAAAGCGAATCCATTCCAGTTCCAGAAGCTGGTCAACAGTGCCGCGTGAAACGGATACGCCCCGAATTTCCTCGATCTCGGCGCGGGTTGCTGGCTGGTGATAGGCGATGATCGCCAAGGTTTCGATCGCCGCGCGTGAGAGCTTGCGGGTCTCAACCGTTTCCTTTTGCATGAGGAAGCCAAGATCAGGTGCGGTGCGCATGGCCCAGGCATCCCCGACCCGCACCAGACGCACGCCGCGCCCCTCATACCTTTTGCGCAGATGCACCAGGGCTTCGGCAACGTCGCAACCGTGCGGCAGACGTGATTCGAGTTCGCGGACCGTCACGGGGTCGGCCGATGCGAAAAGAATGGCCTCGCACATGCGTTCCTGTTCGCCCATGGGGGGGGCCTCAAACAGGCTCTCGGCGTCGTCTGGTTTGGAATCAGCCATCTGGGTCGGCCTTTTTGCGGATTTGAATCGGGGCGAAGACTTCACCCTGGCGAATTTCGATATGCCCGAGCTTTGCCAACTCCAAGGCTGCGGCAAAACTTGCGGCCGTGGCACTGCGGCGGCGGGCCGGATCGGTTTCCCAGCCCTCTGGCAGGTAGCTTTCCAGCGCGGTCCAGTCACCGGCGTATCCGATCAGGCCGCGCATGCGTTCCAGTGCCTGTTCCATGGTCAGGATTGCATTTCTGTCCATGACATAGGGGCGGAATTCATCGCGCGTGCGCAGACGGGCATAGGCCTGCATGAGATCAAGAAGCGTTGCCGAGTAACTGATGCGCCTTATGCGCGAGACATCCTCGGGCAGGCCACGCACAAAGAAATCGCGCCCCTTCTGGTCACGCGCCATCAGGCGTGCCGCCGCATCGCGCATGGCCTGCAGGCGTTCAAGCTGAAAGGCCAGATGCGCGGCCAGTTCCTCGCCGGACGGGCCCTCTTCACTCGGGTCGGGCGGCAGCAACAGGCGTGATTTCAAAAAGGCGAGCCAGGCGGCCATGACCAGATAATCGGCGGCCAGTTCTATCCGCAGTTTCTTGGCACGCTCGACAAAGCCCAGATATTGCTGCGCCAGTTGCAGGACCGAAATCTTGCGCAGGTCCACTTTCTGCGTGCGCGACAGTGTCAACAGCAGATCAAGCGGGCCTTCAAAGCCGTCAACATCGACGATCAGTGCCTCGGCGGCCAGCCGGGTCTGAATTTCCGTCTCCTGCATTTCAAATTCGTCAGTCATTGGCGTGCTCTTTCAACAGCGCGTCAAATTCGGCTCCCAGTGCGCCGATGTCAACTGTATCGGGCGATTTACGCCATGATAGTGCCCGATCGGCACGCTGTTGGGCCTGCTCTGTCATCATTCCTGCCGCCGCGGCAACGGCCTCCATTTCCGCCATTTCCCCATTACAGTGCAAGATCATGTCCATTCCGGCGGACAATGCAGCGGTTGTGCGTTGTGCCAGCCCTCCTTTCAATGCCTGCATGGAAAGATCATCACTCATCAGCAAGCCGGAAAAACCGATCTGGTTGCGGATCATCTCTGTCACGACAGGTGACTGGGTGGCCGGGGCCATCGGGTCAATATCCGCAAAAACAATATGGGCGCTCATGGCGATCGGATAGTCTTTCAAAGCCCTGAAGGGGACAAAATCCGTGGATTGCATTGCCGTTCTTGCCGCCGTGACATGCGGCAGTTGCAGGTGGCTGTCCAGATCGGCCCGGCCATGCCCCGGAATATGTTTGACGATCGGCAACACCCCCCCAGCCAAAAGACCATCGGCCGTGGCCGTGGCGTTTGCGGTCACGGTCGCCGCATCGGTTCCAAGGCAGCGGTTGCGCAAGATCGGATGCGTTTGCGCAAAACCGAGGTCTGCGCAGGGCGAGCAGTTTGCATCGATGCCGACGGCTCTCAACTCGTCTGCGATGATCCGGGCACGAAGATAAAAGCCTTGCCTGGCATGCACCCCAAGCCTCGCAGCCTGATCCAGCGGCGGCAGCCACTGCCGCCATTGCGGTGGCCCCATCCGCTGTACGCGCCCGCCCTCCTGATCAATCAGCACAGGCGCCTCACGTCCGACCGCATGCCGCAATTCCTCTGTCAGACGGCGCAGTTGGCCCGGTGATTCCACGTTGCGGGCAAACAGGATAAATCCCCAGGGCTGGCTTGCGGCGAAAAATTCAGCCTCTTCCGGTTGCAACTGCAAGCCCCGGAGGCCAAAAATATACGCCCCCTGCCCCATGGCTACCGTGTCGTTACCGGAATGCAGGCCGCGTTTTCCGCCAACAAGGCAGAGCAGAACCGGCGCGCATCGGAAAGGTCATCAAAGCCTTGCACCCGCAGCCGGTAAAAATGCCGCCCACCGCTGTTTGCCTCCTGGATTACCCGCGATTTGCCGCCAAAGTATTCTGGAAACCGTGCGATCAGACGCTGCCATTCGCTGCGGGCCAGGTCGCTGCTTTCAAAGGCGCCCAACTGGGCCAGACTGGTGCGCGGCGGAATGCTTTGCGGATCCACCTCTGTGGTGGCCGAGGCAACAGTTTCGCTGTCGGCCGTTTTTTCTGTGGCAGCCACAGCAACCGCCGGACGCTCGGCGAGAGCTTTCACCAGCCCGGCCGGTCGTGCCAGAGGCCGGCGTGACCTGACCACACCCGGAACAGATGCCGGAATGATCCTGATTTCCGGGGGGGTGGGCTGGGCCTGCGGTGCGCCCTGTTCCAGAGGTGTGGCATTCGCCGCAACCTGTTCTGCCAGGCTGCGCGCCGCCGCGGCAATTTCTTCCGGTGTCCGCTGCGTTTCAACCGGCTGGGATTCGGCAATCAAACCAATGCTGTCCGCCGGATCCAGCAACGCAGGTGTTACAATTTCCTGTGTGGGAATAACGGCGTCGCCCTCTTCGGCTGTCGGGGTTGCCTCGGCGATGTCTGTGGGCGCCGCCGGGCGCGGGCGCGGCGCGATACCGGCGGGATCTGCGCCACTCACATCCACCGGGGTCGGTGCAAGCACCACCCGGTCAGCGGTCGGGGCTGCGCTGCCCTGTGCCTGAATCCGGTTCACGGCAAGGCCCTGATAATCGGCCAGCTGACCTCCGGGATCGTCCGGCTGAACCCGCATCGGCCCTTCGATCGCCCGGACAACGGGAATGCCCGACACATCGCGGACCGCGAGCCGATACCCCCAGAATGCCAGCCCGCCGATCAGCGCAAGTGACGTCAGCGCGCCGGCGAACTGTGTCAATCCGGACAATCGGGAAACAAGGGGGGAGGCCGGTTCGCCCCGAGGCACCGGCTCTGGGCTTTTGCGGGCGGTCAAACGCACCCTTTGCCGCGCCGCCTGTGCCCTGGCTATCGTTTGCGCGCCACGCCCTGCGCTACGCGCGCCTCTTTTGCTGTAATCAATACTCGCCATGCTCTGCCTCATTTGCCGCCGCCTGTTTTCAGGTCGGCGATCATTTGCCTGCTTCATGATCCGGGCGAGCTGTGCCTTTATCAGCGCATTTCTTCGGCCGGAGTCACCCCCAGAATAGCAAGACCTGCTGAAATAACAACGGCCGTGGCCCTGATCAGGGCAATTTTTGCCTGTGATGTGGCCTCATCGTCCTCCTGCAAAAAGCGCAGGCCGTGCAATTCATTGCCTTTATTCCACAAGGCATGGAAGGTGCCGGCAAGATCGTAGAGGTAGAATGCCACTCTGTGAGGTTCGTGCCCGCGGGCCGCGATCTCAACCAGCCGGGGCCATTCCGCCAGTTTTTTCGCCAGCGTCAGTTCGGCTTCGTGATCCAGTTTTCCCAGATCGGCGCCCTGCAGTGCCGCATCACTGACATCATGACCGGCCACGCGTGCCTTGCGCATCACGCTGCAAACCCGCGCATGCGCATATTGCACGTAAAACACCGGGTTGTCGCGGGATTGCTCCAGAACCCTGGCAAAATCGAAATCCAGCGGCGCATCGTTTTTGCGTGTCAGCATGACGAAGCGCGTGACATCCCGGCCGACCTGATCAACCACATCGCGCAGGGTGACGAATGTGCCCGCCCGTTTCGACATCTTGAAGGGTGTGCCGTTCCTGAACAGCCGCACCAGTTGAATGAGCTTTATATCCAGCGGCACCTGCCCGTCGGACAGGGCCTCCACAGCCGCTTTCATACGTTTCACATAACCGCTGTGATCGGCGCCAAGCACGTCAATCAGGGCGTCATACCCACGCGCGATCTTGTCATAATGATACGCAATATCCGGCGCGAAATACGTCCAGCTTCCATCTGACTTCATGATCGGGCGATCCACATCATCGCCATGCGCCGTCGAGCGGAACAAGGTTTGCTCCCGCGGCTCCCAATCCTCGGGCATCTTGCCCTTGGGGGGCTCCGGTACACCCTTGTAGATCAGGCCACGCTCTTGCAGTTTGGCAATAGCTTCTTCGATCCGGCCGGAGCCGTACAGCGACTTTTCCGAAAAGTACCGGTCCATTTCAACACCGAGCGCCGCAAGATCCGCACGGATCAACTGCATCATTGCCTCGGTTGCAAACTCGCGCACGTCCTGTAGCCAGTGCTGTTCGTCTTTGCCGACATAGGCGTCACCCACCTTTTCCTTCAGCGCCTTGCCAACCGGGATGAGGTAGTCTCCCGGATAGGTGCCGTCTTCAAAGGCGACCTCCTGGCCATTCGCTTCCAGATATCGCAGATAGACCGACCGCGCCAGAACATCGACCTGGGCGCCACCGTCATTGATATAGTATTCACGCGTTACATCGTGTCCGGTAAAATCGAGCAGGCTGGCCAGCGCGTCACCAAAAACCGCACCGCGGGTATGGCCGACATGCAGCGGGCCGGTCGGATTGGCTGAAACAAATTCCACATTGACCTTTTGCCCCTGCCCCATGTCCGAACGACCAAAGCCGACGCCTTCCTGCAGGGCCGATTTGACAACCCCCTGCCAGACAAACGGCATGAGCCGCAGGTTGAGAAACCCCGGTCCGGCAACCTCGGCCTGATCCACGCGCGCATCTTCGGCCAGTTTTGCGGCCAGCCCCGTGGCGATTTCGCGCGGGCGCATGCCGGCGGGTTTGGCCAGAACCATTGCCGCGTTGGTGGCCATGTCGCCATGCGCCGGATCACGTGGCGGCTCAACCGTCACATTTGTGAAATCCAGCCCTTCGGGCAAGGCATCCTCGGCCACCAAAGCCCCGAGGCTTTCGATTACAAGCGCGCGTATATCGGCAAAAAGGTTCATCACGTCCGTCCGTACAACATTTTGCGTGTTTCTATCACGCTTGGCGGCAAGGTCAACGTTTCGCAGGATTGCGGCACAATCTGTCAGACGGGTTTGTCGGAAGCTGATCCCTCTTTGGCGGCGGCAGCAATCAGCCGCTCATGTGCCTTCAGCGCAAAGCGGTCGGTCATGCCGGATATGTAATCCGCGACATGCCGGGCAAGAGCTGTTTCGTCTGCGGCCTCTTTTACCTCTGCCTGCCAATCGCCCGGCAACAGGGAAGGACACTCCATATAAAGCGGAAAGAGATCACGTATGACCCCGGTAACCCGCCTTCGCATTTTCACAACCGAAGGCGCGCGATACATGCGTGAAAACAGAAAGGCGCGTATCTCTTGCAGATCCGTCCACAATGGGCCGGAAAACCGGATAACGGCCCTGTCCGCCTGGCGGATCGCCGCGACATCAGAAGGGTTCAGTTCCGCAAGCCGGCGCCGGCTTTCATCAATGACATCTTTTACCATCACTCCGAAAACCCGGCGCAAGGCTTCGTGCCGACGCCGCGAGCCCACAAGTTCAGGATAGGCGGCATCCACAGCCCGGTAGCAATCGCCGACAATTGGCAGGTCGGAAATTTCGGCATCGGTAAAGAGACCGGCATGCAGACCATCATGCAGATCATGATTGTTATAGGCTATGTCGTCAGCCAGGGCGGCCACCTGAGCCTCGGCACCGGCATAGGTTCCCAGCTCCAGATCGTGGCGCGCGTTGTATTCCGCAAGCGCATAGGGAATATCGCCGGTTACAGGGCCGTTGTGTTTGGCCAGACCTTCGAGCGTTTCCCATGTCAGATTAAGCCCGTCCCATTCGGCATAATGCCGCTCCAGCCTGGTCACGATCCGAATGGCCTGTGCGTTGTGGTCAAATCCGCCAAAGGGTTGCATCATTTCGGCCAGCGCATCCTCGCCGGTATGGCCAAAGGGCGTGTGTCCCAGATCATGGGCCAGGGCAATGGCCTCGGTCAGTTCACTGTTCAGCCCCAGCGCCCCGGCAATTGTGCGCGCAACCTGCGCCACCTCGATCGAATGGGTCAGCCGGGTGCGGAAATAATCGCCCTCATGCACCACGAAGACCTGTGTCTTGTGTTGCAGACGGCGAAAGGCCGAGGCGTGAATGATCCGGTCCCGGTCGCGCTGAAAGGCCGAGCGGAAGGTGCTGGTGCTCTCGGGATAGAGCCGGCCCCGTGCCCGTGCCGGATCCGAGGCATAGATGGCATTTTTAGCAGGAATCATTGCTCACCCAGTTGTCGCCGTTGTCCTGCTTGCTTATATTGAAGGGACACGCGAAAGAAAACCGGACGGACCCCATGAACCTGCCCCCCAGTGTAACACCACGCGCATTTGCCCGCCTGGCAGAAATCGGCGCCGACAAAGATGGCAAGGCCCTGCGCGTTGCCGTCAAGGGCGGCGGCTGCTCGGGTTTTGAATATGTGATAGAACTGGATGCGCCGCAAAGCGACGATCTGGTTCTGGAAGGTGACGGCCAGAAGGTGCTGATTGATCCGGTGTCACTGCCGTTTCTTGGCGGTGCCGTGATCGATTTTTCCGATGAGCTGATCGGCGCGCGATTTGTTGTCGACAACCCGAATGCCACAAGCAGTTGCGGTTGCGGCACCTCTTTTGCCATCTAGAGTCAGGCCCCAACCACCATATTAATTCCGCAGATCATCCCTGCGCCGGCTTGCATCCGCCCGCCGGATCTGCAATCAGTCGGCGCAACAACAGGATGGACGCATGACCGACTGGATCACCCAAATCGCCGCCGGAGCATCGGCACAGACAGGCAGCTTTGCCGGTCTGCTGTTGCTTGGGTTCCTCATGGGGTTGAAACACGCGTTTGAGGCAGACCATATCGCCGCCGTTTCCTCGATCGCCTCGCGTGAGAGCAGCATGCGCCGAATTGTGACCCATGGCGCGGCATGGGGCATGGGCCATACCCTGACCCTGATGCTTGTGGCCGGTGGGGCACTGCTGTTTGGCGTTGTGATCGGCCCATTGCTGTCGCACTGGCTGGAGGGGCTGGTCGGGGTGATGCTGGTCTATCTTGGGATGCGGTTGCTCTTGCAACTGCGGCGCGCGCGCATTCATGCGCATCTTCACCGGCACGGCACCGGCCCCGCGCATTGGCATTTCCATTCGCATGCCGGCGAAACCAGCCCACATGACGCGGCCCACCACCGGCATACCCACGCCAGAGGGCTGCCGATACGCACGCTTCTGGTCGGGATGATGCACGGGCTGGCCGGATCGGCGGCCCTGATGGTCTTAACGGCAACGACTGTCACCTCCCCCGTTCTCGGGCTGGGTTATATCCTCATCTTCGGGATAGGCTCGATTCTGGGCATGATGACATTGTCAGCATTTCTGTCAGTTCCACTGACCTGGAGCGCGCGCGCATTGGGTCGGATCAACACAACGCTTCAGGGCGCGATCGGGGTTGCCACGGTGGTGCTGGGGCTGATCACGATCTACAGCAATGCGCTGGCCATCGGCTGAGTTCGGCGCGCCCCTTTGGCTTCATGCTTCGTAGTAGGCGCGATACCAGTCAACGAAATGCCGGACACCCTCCTCTACCTGCACTTTCGGAGTGAACCCCGTCAGGGATTGCAA
This sequence comes from Marinosulfonomonas sp., assembly GCA_026984915.1. Taxonomy (GTDB): domain Bacteria; phylum Pseudomonadota; class Alphaproteobacteria; order Rhodobacterales; family Rhodobacteraceae; genus WFVA01. Next base: position 22,834 of record JALSRG010000095.1, read on the forward strand.
CAGCGCCGTATCGGCCCATGTGGCGGGCACATCGCCTGCCTGCATCGGCATCATGTTCATTTTGGCCTCTTTGCCCAGGGCCGCCTCGATTGCCCGGATATAATCCATCAGAGCAACCGGCGACCCGTTGCCGATATTCACCACGCGAAACGGTGCCACAGGTGAAAGGCTGTCACCCTGTGCAATGTCAGCCGGCGCTTTCGGGCGTACCGGCGCCACGGAAACCAACCGCCAGATCGCATCGACGAGATCGCTGACATAGGTGAAATCGCGTTTCATTTCGCCCCGGTTGTAAACATCAATAGGCCGATCCGCCAGAATGGCACGGGTGAATTTGTGCAGCGCCATATCCGGGCGTCCCCAGGGGCCATAGACGGTAAAGAACCGGAACATGGTTGTGGGCAGCCCATACAGATGCGCATAGGAATGGGCCATCGATTCGCAGGCCTTTTTGGTGGCCGCGTAAAAGGACATCTGCCAGTCGGCCTTGTCGGTTTCCTTGTAGGGCATCTTCGTATTGGCGCCGTAGGCAGACGAGGTGGATGCCAAAAGCATATGCTCTGGCGGGTATGCCCGCGCAGCCTCCAAAAGCTCAAACGTCCCGGCAAGATTGGCATTCAGATAATCGCGCGGTGCTTCGATCGAGTAACGCACGCCGGCCTGTGCCGCCAGGTGAATGACGACTGACGGGTTATGTTGCGCAAAAGCGGCCATCAGCTTTTCCGGTTCTTCCAGACGCGCGATGACCGCGTGAAAATTCCGGTTTTCCCCAAGCAAGCCATGCCGATGTTCCTTCAGGGTGACATCGTAGTAGTCATTCAGGCTATCAAAGCCAATGACACGGTATCCTTCCTTCAGCAGTCTTTGGGCCGTGTGAAAACCGATGAATCCGGCCGAACCGGTAACCAGAGCTGTGCGCATGCTGTCATCCTTTTGCTGCCCCCTTTTTGCGCCACAGCCGGCATTTGTCCAGCACCAGCACAGAGGAACGCCCCGGGCGTTTGCGTTTTGCCGGGCGATTCTGCATAAGACCCCGCAGCGATCATAATTCCTGCATCTGAAAAACGGACAAGGCAAACCATGTCGGACAAACAGGTTTTTTGGTTAATGGTGCTATTGTCTGGCGCTGTTGCTGTTATCGGGGTGCTGTCGCGCCCCCTGCTGCCTGTTGACGAAACCCGTTATCTTTCAGTCGCTTGGGAAATGTTCCAAAACCACAATTACCTGATCCCGCATAAGAATGGCGAGATATACACCCATAAACCACCGCTGCTGTTCTGGCTGATCAATCTCGTCTGGGCCGTGACCGGCCCCAGCGAATTTGCGGCAAGGTTGGTGGGGCCGGCATTTGGCCTGGCCAGCCTGTTTGCCACGGTCCGGCTGGGGCGCCTCCTGTGGCCGGATCATCCGGAAACAGGCTGGCGGGCCGGCGCCATTCTGGCCGGGTTTCTGGTGTTTTCGCTGTTTGCCGGCTTGACGATGTTTGACAGCATGCTGACCCTGGCCACCCTGCTGGGGTTGAGCGAACTCGTTTTGGCCACGGCTCCGTCAACGCCGCAAGCCCGCCGCAGAGGGCACTGGATCGGGCTTGGCCTGGCGCTCGGGCTTGGTGTCTATGCCAAAGGGCCAGTCATTTTGCTGCATATCCTGCCGCCCCTGTTGCTGTACCGGCTGTGGACGCCGGCGCCACGCCCCTGGCCCCGGCAAATTCTGCGCGGAGGGGCGGTTGCGGTTCTGGTGGCGCTTGCTGTGGTCGCCTTGTGGCTGGTACCGGCGATCATTGCGGGGGGGGCGGAATACAGAACGGCAATTCTGTGGACGCAAAGCGCCGGGCGGGTCACGTCGTCCTTCGCCCATGCCCGCCCGGTCTGGACGTTTCTCATCCTTGCACCTGCGTTGTTTTTCCCCTGGATCTGGCTGCCGCAGAGCTGGCGATGCCTTTGGCGGGCCAATTGGCGCGACACCGGTCTGCGCTTGTGCGCGATCTGGTTTCTCAGCACCTTTGTGCTGTTCTCGCTGGTCAGCGGCAAACAGGCACATTATCTGTTGCCCGAATATCCGGCCCTGGCGCTGATGCTTGCGCGTGTGCTGCCCGGAAAGTTCAGCCGGGCATCCGTCGCCCTGGCGGTTCTTCCGGTAGTCGTCGCGGGAATTTACCTGACAGCCATCGGCCTCGGCCTGATTCCCCTGTCCGGTGTTCTTGAATTACTCCAACCCCGTAGGGCGCCGCTGATCTTTGGCCTGCTCCTGCTGATATTGAGCGGGCTTGTTCTGCGGCGCACGACCCAGGCGGGCCTTGCGGTGCTTGGGCTTGGGGTCTTGCTGATCATCAACGGCCTGATTGCGCAAACTCGCCTGCGGCCGGTTTATGATGCGGCGCGTCTGGCCAAAATCGCAGCACCGCATGAGGCCGACGGCATTGCCGTGATCAACATGAGCTACAACGCCGAGTTCAATTATACCGGGCGTCTGACGCAACCGGTTGCTGTGCTGAAAACCGCCGATCTGGATGCGTGGATCTCTTCCCATCCCAAAGGGGTGATGATAGGCAGGCGCGACCGGGCAAAACCGGGCTGGCCGGCCCGGCAGGAAATCATTTTCATGGATCAGCCCTACCGGATATGGTTTGTGTCGGATAAGAAGGAATAGCGCGCGCCAGCGCCTGTCAGGAAAGGTGGCCCAATGGCCAAAAGCACTGCAAAGATCCCTGCCTTTTCGGTGGTGATTCCAATGAAGAATGAAGAGGGAAACGTGCAATTGCTGCTGGACGGTCTGGAAAAGGCCTGTGCAGACCATACCTTTGAAATCCTGATCGTCGATGACGGATCGACGGACCGAACATCCGACATCGTCCGCGAGAACCATGCCAGAAACCCTGACATTCGTCTTATCCGGCATGAAAAATCCGGCGGGCAGTCCGCGGCGGTGCATTCCGGTGTGAAATTTGCCCGTGCGCCGATCATTTGCACGCTGGACGGCGACGGGCAGAACCCGCCCGCCGAGGTGCCCAGACTGGTTGCGCCCCTGCTGGCCGCAGATGTGCCGGAAAATCTGGCGCTGGTGGCCGGACAGCGGGTCAAGCGCAAGGATACGCTCTCAAAGCGCTGGGCCTCGAAATTTGCCAACGGCTTGCGCAGTTTCATTCTGAAGGACAAAACCCGCGACACCGGCTGTGGCCTGAAGGCCTTTCGGCGCGAGGCCTTTCTGGATATTCCGTATTTCAACAACATGCACCGGTATCTGCCGGCGATGTTCAACGCCTATGGCTGGGAAGTTGCACATGTCGACGTCAGCCATGCGGAACGGCATGCCGGCAGCTCGAACTATACGAATTTCAATCGCGCAATGGTCGGAATCTATGACCTGATCGGGGTGGGATGGTTGATCAAACGTGCCAAAAAAGTGCGACCGCAGGAAGACAGCTATCAATGATCCAATCCCTTCTCGATTATTTCCGCATAGAATCCACCACCGATCTTGTCTGGTTGCTGGTTGGCCTGTTTGCGCAGTTGATGTTTTCCATGCGGTTCATCATTCAGTGGATCACCTCGGAACGGCACAGGAAATCCGTCGTTCCCACGGCCTTCTGGTGGTTTTCGTTGTTTGGCGGGTTGTTGCTTCTGGCCTATGGCATCCAGCGCGGAGAGCCGGTGATCCTGCTGGGGCAATCCATTGGCATCTTCATTTACCTGCGCAATCTCTGGTTCATTTACCGTGTTCCGCATCAGTGACAGGCCCGCCATAAATCCGGGGGTCGTCTTTGTTCTGCTGATCACTCTCTGGCGGATCGTGATGCTGGCCTTCAACCGGACCGAACTCTATGTCGATGAATCGCAATACTGGTTCTGGGGGCAGAATCTGGATTTCGGCTATTATTCCAAACCGCCGATGATTGCCTGGGTCATACGCGCCGTTACCGATCTGGCCGGGTCTTCGTCGCCCTTCTGGGTACGGTTCCCCGCCCCCTTGTTTCATATGGGAACAGCAATGCTGCTGATGTATGCCGCGCGCCGGCTGTTCGACGTTCCTGTATCCAACTGGGTTGGCCCTGTTTATGTTCTCCTGCCCATGGCAACATTGGGCTCTGCCCTGTTTTCCACCGACACGATCATGTTGTTCTTTTATGCGCTTGCGCTTCTTGCCTGGCTGCAGCTTCAATCACGCCGCTCGGTATTTTGGGCAGGCATGTTGGGGGCGGCCGTGGGGTTTGGCATGCTGTCGAAATATGCGATGATCTACTTTGTCATCGGGGCAATTCTGGCGGCCTTTTTTGTGCGTGGCGCCCGGATCAGTTGGCGTGACGCTGCCATTGCTGCGGCTCTGGCGCTTGTCATGATGTCACCAAACATCTGGTGGAACTTGCAGACCGGGGGCACGACCTTGCAACATACCGTGGATAATGCAAGCTGGTCGGGCGCGCGCGCCGGTCTGCATTTCAGGGCCATGTTGCAATTTCTGGCCGGTCAGTTTGCCGTTTTCGGGCCGATCCTGTTCGCGGCATATCTGTTGCGGCTTGTCCGGGCGCCTTTTGGGCAGAAGCTGCCGCATGAAGCCATGCTTTTGTGGCTGTCCGCGCCGGTGATCGCCATGATGATGGTACAGGCCCTGATGAGCCGGGCCAACGCCAACTGGGGGGTGACAGCCTATATCGGCGGCACCTTGCTGGTAACCTGTTTTCTATGGCAGCGGGGGCGTTATTGGCTCTATGCCAGCCAAGCGCTTCATCTGGCCGCAGCCATCGCCCTGCCGCTGATTTTGCTGCATCCGGGTGATTTGCGGCGCGAAAATGGTGGACGGCAATATCTGGCCCGCTATCTCAACCGTGCGGAAACCAGCCTGAAGCTGGCGCAGTTGGCAAAAGACAACGGGTTGGACACGATCGTCTCCAAGGGCCGGGAGCTTGCCGCCGATTTGCACTACACACTGCGCAACAGTGATCTGAAGCTCTACTCCCTGCCCCGCAGCGGGTTTCCCGCCAGCTATTATGAACAGGAATTTGCCGTACCCGGGAATTATGATCGTCCGGTTCTGTTCGCCGGGATTGACAACAGCCCTGACTGTGCCCGTCAGATCTTGTTTGAAGACGACAAGACAGATGGCGTATTTACCGGCCATAAGGTTATCGCCTCGATTGTTGATCCGGCGTGCCTGCAATCCCTGCTGGAGAAAGGCCGATAGATGATTGATTCCGTATTGCTCGACCATCAGATCCGGCGTTGGCGCAATCTGGCCCTGCTGGCGCTGCTGCCTCTTTCGGCTGTTTTCCTGCTCTTTCCGGAAATTGATCTTTGGTTTTCCCGCCTGTTCCTGGATGCCACGGCACAGTTTCCGGCCGATACGGGGCTCTGGCATTTCTGGCGCATCATGGTTTGGGACATGTCGGTGTTTCTCGCCCTGTTCAGCCTGGCCATGTTTGTGCTGGGGTTGTTGCGCGGCGGGCGCACGCGCATCTGCCGCCGTATCTGGCTGTTTGTCTTTCTCGGCTTCCTGCTCGGCCCCGGCGTGCTGGCCAATGGTATTTTGAAATCCTTCTGGGGACGGGCACGTCCGCAAGCCGTGACCGAGTTTGGCGGCACGCATCAGTTTTCGCCGCCGGTGTTGATTGCAGACCAGTGCCAAAGCAATTGCAGCTTTGTTTCCGGCGAGGCCAGCGGCGCCTTTACCCTGGCGCTGATACTGGGGCTGCTGTTTCTTCCGGGGTTGAAACCACGGGCGCGAATACTGGGCGCGACAGGTCTGGCCGCATTGGCTGTTTGGACATCCCTGTTGCGCGTCATGACCGGGCGTCATTTCTTAAGCGACGCGTTGTTTGCCGCCGATCTCATGGTTATCCTTGTTTTCAGCCTGTTTCTCTGGCTGGGGCTTGCCCGCTGTGTTTCGGAGGTGACGCCGCGCCAGATTGTCAGGGATTTGCAGGCGGGGCTGCGCGCAGGCGGCACAAAACCCACCAACCACAGGGACAGATAGGGACAGATCATGAAAATCGCCAGTTTCAATATCAACGGTATCAAGGCCCGGGCCCCTGCCTTGCTGGACTGGCTGAAAGAGGCGGAACCGGATGTCGCCCTGCTGCAGGAAATCAAGTCAACGGATGAAAACTTTCCGCGCAGCCTGTTTGAAGACATCGGCTATAACGTGGAAACACACGGTCAAAAGGGCTTTAACGGCGTGGCGATCCTGTCAAAGCTGCCGCTTGAAGATGTCCGGCGCCAACTGCCCGGAGATCCAGCAGATGAACAGGCGCGCTGGATCGAAGCGACCGTGATCGGCAAGAAAGCCTTGCGGGTCTGCTGTTTGTATCTGCCAAACGGAAACCCGGCGCCGGGGCCTAAATATGATTACAAACTGGCATGGATGGACCGGTTGAAAGCCCGCGCCAAAGCCCTTTTGCAGACAGAAGAGCCGGCACTTATGGCTGGCGATTATAATGTCATCCCCCAGCCCGAAGATGCCGCCAACCCGCAGATCTGGACCAAAGACGCGCTGTTTCTGCCGCAAACCCGGAAAAAATTCCACGAAATCCTGAACCTTGGCTACACTGATGCGCTGCGCGCCATCACCCAGGAACCCGGTATTTATACATTCTGGGATTATCAGGCCGGTGCCTGGAAGAAAAACAACGGCATACGGATCGACCATTTTCTGCTGACCCCGCAATGCGCCGATCTGTTGCTTGACTGCCAGATCGACAAAGAGGTTCGCGAGCGCGAAAAACCCTCGGACCACGTGCCGATCTGGGTTGAACTGGACTTGTAGCCCTGGCCGTTGGTCTTAGGTCTACGCCCTAGGGCGTAGACCTAAGGCAACTCAACCTGAGTCACATCATGGCCGTATAACCAGTCGAATTTTTTCAGCGCCATGTTTGGCACCAAAGCCCCGCCCAACCGCAAAGCCCCGTGCGCGGCAAACCGCAGGGGTGAGGCGCGCATATGGTAGTTGCGGGCATTGCGGGTGGCGGCATCTATCACATGCACGACGCGCTCACGCCGACGCTGCTGGTAATCGGCAAAGGCTGCCTGCAAACTGTCAGACCTGTCCATGCTGTCGGCCAGAACCCAGGCATCCTCCAACGCCATATTTGCCCCCTGCGCCAGGAATGGCAGCGTCGGATGGGCGGCGTCACCCAGAATGGCGGCGCGTTTCCTGTGCCAGAGCTTTGCCACGGGATGGCGGAAAAGGCCCCACAGATGAACATCCTCCACATGCGCCAGAAGCCGCTGAACCTCGGGACAGAACCCGGCAAAAGCCGCGCGCAGATTTTCAGGATCGTCCTGATGAAACCAGCCTTCCTCGGCCCATTTCTCACGCTCCTGGACCGCCACGATATTCATCACCGCACCATCGCGTAATGGATAGGCCACCAAATGCCGGCCCGGCCCCATGAAAACGGTTGCGCAAGGCGCAGGCGGGCTTTGCATCGGCACCAACGCCCGCCAGGCCACCTGATTGGTGAAAAATGGTTCTGCCGCACCGTTGATGGCGCGGCGGACCTGTGAATGCAACCCGTCAGCACCAATCAGTATATCCGGCGTATAGCTGGCCCCAAGCGCGGTTTTCAATACGGGTTTCGCCCCCCCCAGATCGACGCTTGTCACCTGTTGCAGCAAACGGATGCGTACGCCGGCCTTGCGCGCCGCGCCGGCAAGCATTTCAACCATATCGGCACGATGGACAAAACTGTATCGCTGGCCGGGACCGGCCCGGTTCAAATCCAGCCGGAACACATTGCGCCCGGTGGCACCGTCGCGCAGCAGAACTTCGCGCCCACGTATGGTACGCGCACTGAACTCCCCTGCCAGTCCCAGCGCCCGGATCACGGCAAACCCGTTCGGGCTGATCTGGATGCCGGCCCCCACTTCGCGAATTTCCGGTGCCTGTTCCAGCACCGCGACCCTTGCGCCACGCTGCGTCAGTGCCAGGGCTGCGGACAAACCGCCGATCCCGCCCCCAACGATGCAGATTTGCCGTTCTTTCAGTCCCATGTCCTTGCCCCGACAAAAAGGCACCAAAGCAGAATGCTCCGGTGCCTGTTCTATTACTTCAAAAGCGGCATTTTCCGCCTGTCCTGTATAAAGCTTGCGGCCGTATCAGTCGTTACGGTGTACTTTTTCCCGCCGCTCGTGCTGATCCTGCGCTTCCAGTGTCATGGTTGCAATCGGCCGGGCGTCAAGGCGCTTCAGCGAGATTTGCTCGCCGGTCTTTTCACAGTAACCGTATTCACCCTGTTCAATTCTGCGCAGGGCTGCGTCGATCTTGCCGACAAGCTTGCGCTGGCGGTCGCGCGTGCGCAACTCAAGCGCCCGGTCGGTTTCCTCCGAAGCCCGGTCGGATACATCCGGAATATTGCGCGTAGCTTCCTGAAGCCCTTCGATGGTGTCTCTTGTGCCCGCCAGCAATTCCTCTTTCCAAGCCAGAAGCTTGCGTCGGAAATACTCCAACTGGCGGTCATTCATAAAAGGCTCGTCCTCAGCCGGACGATAATCATCGGGCAAGAAAATCTCGGCTTTCATAGCTTCTCCCTCTTGCTGGCCTTCCATCCGCGACTCAATCCTGACAGACATCCGGCACCCTTTCCTGGCGCGGGTCTAATCCAATCTCTGCGGGTTGTCACTAGCTTATCTCGGGCGGTTGAAGCAAAGTGATGCAACAGGTAAAGTCGCGCGAAGAAATCAGGATAAACCGTATATGACACAGATGAAATTCAGCGGCACGGAAAGCTATGTCGCAACAGAAGACCTGACCATGGCCGTTAATGCGGCCGTAACGCTGGAACGCCCGCTGTTGGTCAAGGGGGAACCGGGGACAGGGAAAACCGAGCTTGCCAAGCAGGTTGCCGCGGCATTGGGCCTGCCAATCATTGAATGGCATATAAAGTCCACGACCCGCGCCCAACAGGGGCTTTACGAGTATGATGCCGTAAGCCGGCTGCGCGACAGTCAGTTGGGGGATGCGCGAATCAATGACATCAACAACTACATCAAGCGCGGAAAACTCTGGGATGCATTTACCGCCCCAACCAAAACCGTTCTGCTGATTGACGAAATCGACAAGGCGGATATCGAGTTTCCCAATGATCTGTTGCAGGAACTCGACCGGATGGAGTTTCACGTATACGAAACCGGTGAAACGGTTCGTGCGCAAATCCGCCCGATCGTGATCATTACCTCGAACAATGAAAAAGAACTGCCGGACGCATTCTTGCGCCGCTGTTTTTTCCACTTCATCCGCTTTCCCGATATGGAGACGATGAAACGCATCGTTGATGTGCATTTTCCCGGACTGAAGGATTCGCTTCTGACAACGGCGCTGACCCAGTTTTACGAAATCCGCGATATGCAGGGGCTGAAAAAGAAGCCCTCGACAAGCGAAGTGCTGGACTGGCTGAAACTGTTGCTGGCCGAAGACCTGTCGCCGGAAGATCTGCGGCGTGACGGGGTGAATGCATTGCCGAAACTGCACGGGGCCTTGTTGAAGAATGAACAGGATGTCCAGCTTTTTGAACGTCTGGCCTTCATGGCCCGGAGGCAAAGATGACACTGTGCATCCGCCCCCTCGCCGCAACGGATGAAGCCGAATGGCGGCGTCTTTGGAAAGCCTATCTGGCGTTTTACGAAACAGAGCTTCCGGAAAACGTCTATAAAACCACATTCGCCCGCCTTCTGGGGAAAGACCCGCAGGATTTCAGCGGCCTGATCGCAGAACTGGACGGAAAACCGGTCGGGTTGGCCCATTATCTGTTTCACCGGCATGGCTGGAAAATCGAGAACACCTGCTATCTGCAGGATCTGTATGCCGACCCCGAGGTCCGCGGGCAAGGCATTGGACGTGCGTTGATCGAAGCGGTGTACGACAAGGCGGATGAGGCTGGCGCGCCCTCGGTTTACTGGTTGACGCAGGATTTCAATACGGTGGGACGGCGATTGTACGACAGGGTCGGCAAGCTGACGCCATTCATCAAATACGTGCGGGCCTGAGGTGCGCAATCTGATCCTGATACTGGCTTTGGCCATTTTGGCCGCCTGTAGCAGCTCTGACCTGCCAATGCAGGATCTGGGCGCAGGTCCGTCCGGAAAACGGGAAATCCTGCCGCCAATGAAATTTTTCGGCGAACAGCCCGTGACCCCGGCACAACGCGCCAATCGCGAGATCAGCCGGGATTTCATGGACCTGACGTTTCATACGGAAAAAGACAGCCGGATACCTGTCCTGACCCGGTTCGAAGGCCCGATCAGCCTGCGCGTGACAGGCCATGTGCCGGGAACACTCGACCGCGACCTGACGAGGCTCCTGAACCGTTTGCGAAAAGAGGCCCGCATTTCCATCTCGCGCGTGGCCCCAAGCCAACAAGCCAATATCACCATAGAAATTGTGCCGCGCGTGCAGTTTCGCAGCCTGTCAACACAGGCTGCATGTTTTGTTGTCCCGCAGGTGGGCGGATGGGCTGAATACAAACGCAAACGGCGCACGAGTGCCGTCAAATGGGCAAACCTGCGCCACCGCGAGAAACTGGCCATCTTCATTCCGGGCGGGATCAGCCCGCAGGAAATGCGCGACTGTCTGCACGAAGAACTGGCGCAGGCACTCGGCCCGCTGAATGACCTGTATCGCCTGCCCGACAGCGTCTATAATGACGATAATTTCCATTCGGTTCTGACCGGGTTTGATATGCTGATCCTGCGGGCATATTACGCTCCGGAACTGCACAACGGGATGACAGAGGCGCAGGTGGCGGCCCGGCTTCCGGCATTGCTGGCGCGCCTGAACCCGGCGGGGCAGCGCCGGTCAGCAAAACCCGGGTTTCCCGACACCCCAAGACTCTGGATCAAGCAGATTCAAACGGCGCTGTCGCCCGGAAAATACATCAGCAGATCGGCCCGCAGAAATGCCGCGGCCTCGGCGGTGATCCTGGCACGTCAGAACGGGCTGTACGACATGCGGCTTGGCTTCTCTCTCTACGCCTTTGGCCGGCTTTCACTGGCCGATGATCCGAATGCGGCCCTCGCCGCCTTTCAGGAAGCCGTGAATATCTTTCGCAGCCAACCACAAACCGAAATCGCGATTGCCCACATTGCCTGGCAGCAGGCAACCATTGCGCTGTCTGACGGAGACGCGCTGACAACAATTGATCTGGTGAACGCAAATCTGCCCGCGGCAAAGCGGGGCCAGAACGCCGCCTTGCTGGCGACGCTGCTGATGCTGAAGGCGGCAGCTCTGGATATGGTTCAACGCCCCTCCGAGGCACGTGCCGTTCGCCTCGACAGTCTTGGCTGGGCGCGCTATGGGTTCGGATCAGACAAGGAAGTGCGCAGGCAGTTGCAGGACGTATCCGCCCTGGCATTGCGTGCCAAAAACCGAGGTACTCCATGATTGTAATCGCAGGGTTTCTACTGGGAGCAGTACTGGGCGCGGTCGTCGCAAAACGGCGCAAGGGGAATCTGCTGGACATGCTGCAATATGCTTTTGTCTATGCCATTGCCCTGTCGATTGTCGCGCTTTTCATCACCATTTTCATTGACCGGGCCAACTGATCAATGTTTCTGCCGTTTTTTGACAGTCTGCGCAGTGCCGGGGTTCCGGTCAGCCTGCGCGAATACCTTGGATTTCTGGAGGGGATCAGCAAGGGTCTGGTAACCTATGATATCGACGGATTCTATTACTTTGCCCGCACCGCCATGGTCAAGGATGAACGCAACCTCGACAAATTTGACCAGGCGTTTGCCAAAGCCTTTGAAGGGCTGGACAGCATAAGCGCCCAGGAGGTGCTGAATGCCATGGACCTGCCAGAAGACTGGCTGCGCAAAATGGCGGAAAAACACCTTTCCGAGCAGGAAAAGGCCGAAATCGAAGCGCTCGGCGGCTTTGAAAAGCTGATGGAAACCCTGAAAGAGCGCCTGAAAGAACAACAAAAACGCCATCAGGGCGGCAGCAAGTGGATCGGCACTGCCGGCACCTCGCCGTTCGGCGCCTATGGCTATAACCCGGAAGGGGTACGGATCGGGCAATCCGAAAGCCGGCACCAACGGGCTGTGAAAGTCTGGGACAAACGCGAATTTCGCAACCTTGACGACAAGATTGAACTGGGCACGCGCAACATCAAGGTTGCCCTGAAACGTCTGCGCAACTGGGCTCGGGACGGCGCCATTGAGGAACTTGATCTGGATGGCACCATCCGCGCCACGGCCGAACACGGCTATCTTGATGTCAAGACACGCCCCGAGCGGCGAAACGCGGTAAAACTCCTGCTCTTTCTGGATGTGGGCGGGTCGATGGATGCGCATATTCGCGTGGTCGAGGAATTGTTCAGCGCCGCCCGGGCGGAATTCAAGCATCTGGAGTATTTTTATTTTCACAACTGCCTGTACGAAGCTGTGTGGCGTGACAATACGCGCCGCTGGCAGGATCAAATTCCGACCTGGGAGGTGATCCACCGTTTTGGCTCTGATTACAAATGCGTCTTTGTCGGTGATGCCGCCATGTCACCCTATGAGATCGCTTATCGTGGCGGGGCCAATGAGCACTGGAACGAAGAGCCTGGCCAGCTTTGGCTTGAGCGGGCCCGCAGCCAGTGGCCCGACAACCTGTGGATCAACCCCCTTCCCCAAGAGCATTGGCGCCATACCCAGTCAGTGCAGATGATCCGCGAGATTTTCGACGGACAAATGGTGCCGATGACGCTGGAAGGCCTGACGCAAGGTATGAAGCAACTGGGGCAGTAAATCCTGAAACCTGTCTGGACACTTGCCTGCCCCCTGTCGTTATGCTGTGATCGGCTATCCTCGAAACCTTAGGGCAAGGAGCCTTCTGTGATTGCAGGCCTGCAACAGTTATGGAACAAGCATCGGCTGCTGCTGATCGCCTTTTCGCTTGCCTGCTTCCTGACTTTGTTTTTCGCCGCTCGTCTTGTCATGTTTTCCCT
>JALSRG010000096.1 GCA_026984915.1 Marinosulfonomonas sp.
CAGCCGTAAATTCACCAACCAGATTCTGGAGAGGCTAAAATCCAGTCTTGCAGCCGGTGCAATACAAACAGTGGGGCGCGAATGAGCAAAGAGAATGAACCACGTGTCGTCAAAGACGAACGCAAGGCATATTCCGTTCACGAAATCCCTGCCGAGCATCTGGCAATGCTGGAAGCAGCCCGTGAGGAGTTGGAACAAGATTGTGCAACGGCTAAGGCAAAGGAAGCTAACCGGGATCGCAGAAAATGAAAAAGGAACAGTATATGCGTGTTGCTACCAGCCTGATTAAAGGTGCAGAGGAAGCCCTCGCGATTGCGAAGGGTGAAATGGAACCCGGCGCAGTATTTATTCCGAAAACCGTTGATGTGGCCGCGATCCGCAAGAAACAAAATCTGTCGCAAGCCGCTTTTGCAAGCAGATTTGGATTATCTGTCGGCACGGTCCGCGACTGGGAACAGGCGCGCCGGTCCCCTGACCGTGCGGCCCTGATCCTGCTTTCTGTTATTGACCGCGAACCCGATGCTGTTGTCCGCTCTCTTTCGGAGGCGTAATCATGCAGAACCATTTTCTGCACCGCATCTATCTATGGGGTTACGGCGGGCAATTGCCCGATCCGAACTGCACCGCGCCTGGCTGTCGGGGCGGGACGGTTTCTTTTGTGAACACGGTATCCAGTACGGACCGGACAACGCTTATGGCCTGAAAGGATCAACATGAACAAGCTGACCAAACAAATCCAGCGCACATGGAAATCGGCCCAGCTTTATATCGGATTTCACGTTGATCCCAAGGGCAGGAAGCGCAAGACGCCAAAGGTCTGGCCACCAAAAAACGCCAGCGCGACGCTGCATGACGATCCGCTGAAACAGGAAGCCTTTGTCGTGCTTAAAAATGCCGATGGCGACACCGCGCGCGATGTCCAGATCAAGCTGCGCCCCGACAAGATTGTCCTGCGCCGCGATTTTGACGACGCCTGGAAGGGCGTTCTTGTGGACGAATATTCCGTCACCGTGGCGGTGGCCGGTCTGTCGATCCGCATCAACCCTGACGGCTCGATCACCCGCGAGGACGGGCTGGACACCACATGGGTCGAGGCCGACGGTTCGGTTATCAAGATAACCGAATTTGTCGAAGCCAGCATGCCCATCTGTCGGCCCGATAATCCCATGCCGGTTGCGTCGCGGCCTGCCAAATTCCAATGCCCCGGTCTCTGGCCGTGGCCTCGATCGCCTCGTAATCCCTGGAATAGCGCAAAAAGGCCCAAGCGTGACCGCTTGCCACCATTTGCGCATTCAGATCCTTGTTGCCCGCCATGCAAACCCCGATGGTGCGCCCGTATTTATCCTGCCCCCGATCATCGCAACGCACCTGCCCGCGCGCGGCCAGTTGTTGCAGATACTCGGTGGCCGCCTTGCCGCATTGCCAAGAGCCGCCGCCGCGCCGGGCACATTTCTGCCCGTGTTCCGGGGCATCTATGCCAGCAAGGCGGTAGGTGATCTGCCCGATCTGGAGTGTGTCCCCGTCCACAATCCGAACGCCTGATTGCGCGATGGCCTGCGTGGCCAACAGCAAAGCCCCCATGATCCAAATTGCCAGCCTCATAATGCGACCCTCTTAGAGCAAATCCGTCTTGGCAAATCCCGTGCTTGCAGCACGGGACCGCGCCTGTCTTATAACTTTCCCATGGTT
>JALSRG010000097.1 GCA_026984915.1 Marinosulfonomonas sp.
CAATTCCACAGTATAAATCTCCAAACCCTCCCGAAACATCGAAAAGGCAAAAGTGGACGACTTTTACACCGCCCGCGACAGCATTTTGCCGCCGCTACCGTGGCCTAGTATTGCTCCGCCGTTTACAAAATGGGTGTTCTTTGATGAGCACATGGAGCGTTTCTTTGCTGCCTGCAAAACCGTGTCTCTGGATGTTGGGATGGATCGAGACGGGGTGCTTGATGCGCTGAATCGCACGGCGGCGGTCAATGGTATCACCGATAATGCCCACTGTCGGCTGATGCTGACCCGTGGGGTCAAGACAAAGCCGTTCCAGCATCCTTCCCTGTCGCAGAGCGGGCCGACGCTGGTCATTATCATCGAACATTCCAAACCAGTCGATCGCTTGCAGTCGCAGGGCATTTCGCTGGCCACTGTGCCGCAGGTGCGTGGTTTGCCGATGAGCCAGGATGCCAAATACAACAGCCATTCGAAACTGAACTGTGTCATTGCCTGCCTTCAGGCCGAACAGGCAGGTGCGGACGAGGCCCTGATGCTGGATCCGCATGGCTTTGTGAACACGACCAATGCCTGCAACTTTTTCATTGTGCGCAAGGGGCAGGTCTGGACCTCGACCGGGGACTATTGCATGAACGGCGTGACCCGGCAGAAAGTAATTGATCTGTGCCGCGCCAACGATATTCCGGTGTTTGAACGAAACTATTCGCTGGTTGATGCCTATAGTGCGGATGAGGCGTTTCTGACCGGTACCTTTGGCGCGCAAACCCCGGTAGCAACCATTGACGGCAAACAGATCGGTGATGGAAATCGCCCGGTTACAGAGCGCATTCAGAGACTTTACAGGGATCTCATTCGCAAGAGCGTCTCATGACCTGCGGGCCGGTAAATCGAGGCGCGAGGCTGCCATGGGCTATTGCGCCGGCAGTTTGAATTCACTTGCCTCCGCGCGGGTCAGTTGTTCGCCCTGTTTGCGTTTCATCAGCACTTCGCGGGCGCGGGCGTATTGGTCATCCTGCCAGAATATCATGCAGCCGTTGCAGCCCTTGCCACAGCACCCCGCAACCCCGACGCGGTTGGTTTTGAAACGGCGGTCGCTGGTGTTTTCTTCAATCTTGTCAACAAGTTCATCGCGGCGTTTTGTATAGGCCTTTTCGTTTTCCCTGCCGTTGATTTCCAGCCCTTGGGTCAGCTTGTCCAGCCGGATGCGGGCCCATTGTTCCTCGGTCAGGGCGCGTTCCTTGCGCATCACGCTATACTGCGGGAAACGGGCGCGCAGCACCTCGGGATCCTCATGGTCAAACAGGGAAAACGGGATGCGGATGGTGGTGCGGGTGCCGCCGTGGATCACATCCTTTTTCTCGCCAGTCGCCGCGTCCTCGAAATCATACATCCGCAGCAGCACGGTTTCGCGTGCGATGGGGGATACGAAATCCAGCACCTCGCCCGCTTCCAGCTTGTTTTTCACTTCGACCAGAAAGGCGTCCTCGGTCACTTCGGACACCACGCCGGCATATTCCCACTGGGCCATGGCGGCGGTGTGTTCATAGTCATGCGCGTAATTGGTCAGGCGGCCATCGTGGAAGGCCAGCGTATAGCCGCGGTTGCCGACTGATTCCAGCTCGCGCATGTAGGGCAGGGGGTTCCAGTTTTCGGGGTCGGCGTAATAATCGTCAATCGCCATGCGGTAGGCACGCGCGACGATGGCGGCATAATATTCCGACTTGCCGCGCCCCTCGACCTTCAGGCTGTCCACGCCCAGCGCCAAATATTCGTCCAGTTTGGGCATGATGCACAGGTCTTTGGAATTCAGGATGTAGGAACCGCGCGCATCCTCCTCGATCGGCAGAAGGTCACCGGGGCGGCAGCCTTCTTCCAACAGGAATTCGAACATATCGGCGTTTTCGTCGGTGACGTTCAATTCCTGCACGGTGCCGTCTTTCAAACGCAGGTGGAATTTGTAATTCCAGCGGCAGGAGTTGGCGCAGTTGCCCTGATTGGCGCCGCGTTCGGACATGAAGTTGGACAGCAGGCAGCGGCCCGAATAGGTCATGCACATGGCGCCGTGAACAAAGGCTTCCAGCTTGATATCCGGGCATTCCTTGCGGATTTCGCACAGTTCTCTGAAGGAAACCTCGCGGGCCAGAACCACCAGTTCGGCCCCCAGATCCTGCCAGAATTTGACCGATAGCCAGGATGAAACATTGCTTTGGGTCGAGATGTGCAACGGCAGTTCCGGCGCGTGGGTTTTGACGAACTGGAACACGCCGGGGTCGGCGATGATCAACCCGTCGGGTTTCACTTTTCGAACAGTTTCCACGTATTCGTGCAGTTTGGGGATGTCCTTGTTATGGGAAAACAGGTTCAGCGTCAGATAGGCGCGTTTGCCATGCTGGTGGCAGAATTCCACCCCTTCGATCACGTCTTCCAGCGAAAACTGCGACTTGGTGCGCAGGGACATATCCGGTGTGCCCAGATAAACGGCATCGGCCCCGTAAAGGATTGCCATCTTCAGTTTGCGCAGGTTGCCTGCGGGCATCAATAATTCGGAACGGTGCGGTTGCATATGACGATCTGTGAAAGGGATTGATTGGGGGCTTTTACATGCAGGTTGCGGAATTGCCAAATCAATTGGCCTTTGGCTGGCCTTGGGGTGCGATGAAACGCAAATCCTTCT
This sequence comes from Marinosulfonomonas sp., assembly GCA_026984915.1. Taxonomy (GTDB): domain Bacteria; phylum Pseudomonadota; class Alphaproteobacteria; order Rhodobacterales; family Rhodobacteraceae; genus WFVA01. Next base: position 2,675 of record JALSRG010000097.1, read on the forward strand.
TTTCCAATACCGCATCAATGGTTCTGCGCTCTGATTTGCTCAGTACCGCAGCGCGCGGATAGCGCGGTGCGGCGCGGTCATCGATCACCGGCGCCTCCCAACCGTCGGTCGTATCGAAAAAGTGTTCCACACCATCCGGCCCGAATTCACGCAAATAGCCCTGAAGCACGACGTCAAGATAGCTGAGCAGAATTGGGTTTTCTGGTGTCGGCGGGCTGTGTTTGCCTTCGGGTATGGCATATATGGCAATCTCGGGCTTGTGCGGCAGATCATGGATAACGGCATGATGGGCCGGATAGCGGTCATAGGCTCTTTCGCGCAAATCAAGAGAATCCCAACTGTTATCGGGAACCGGGGCGATAAGCCCCAAAAGCTTGTGCCCCGGAGCGGGAACAACCGTCAGAAAAGAAACCGCGCGAATCGGCGTGGCACGCCAAGCACGACGCCAGCCCCTGATCTGCGCCGGTCTGGCACCAGTAAAATCATGGGTGGCACGATTCACCAGCGAGCCATAGCCAAAGAAAAAGCGCTTTTTCATGCGTCCTGAGTGCCGCGTCAGAAAGTGAATTACAAGTGCTTGCCTCGGTGGGCACTGTCGTTTAGCTTCCGCCTCGTCAGTCATGGGAGAATTCGGGAGCATTCCCGATGCCGAAGGAGCAACCGCCCCGGTAAACTCTCAGGCAGCAGGGACCGTGGCCGACAAACAGAACTCTGGAGAGTGATGCCGCAGGGCATCCGCCGAAGGGATAACGATCTCAGGCCAAAGGACAGAGGGGGCATCAACAGCGTGGCCAATTTGGCTGCAATGGATGGTGCCGGATGCTCAGACGTTACCGGCGAAACAACAAGGGGCGGCGCGGTGAGCGATTTGAAACGCACGGATCTATACGACCTGCATCTGGAACTGGGGGCAAAAATGGTGCCCTTTGCCGGCTATGAAATGCCGGTACAATACCCGATGGGCGTGTTGAAAGAACATATCCACACCCGCGAAAAGGCCGGGCTGTTTGATGTCAGTCACATGGGCCAGGTAATTATCCGGCCCAAGGCGGGTGATGTGGCCGATGCGGCCGTAGCATTTGAAAGCCTGGTTCCGGTTTCGGTTCTCGGCTTGAAAGAGGGGCGGCAGCGTTATGCGATGTTCACCAATGATGCTGGCGGCATAATGGATGATCTGATGATCGCAAATCGCGGCGACCACCTGTTTGTGGTAGTGAATGCCGCCTGCAAGGATGCGGATCTGGCACATATGAAAACGCATTTGGCGGACACATGTGAAGTTGAGATGCTGGAGGATCGCGCGCTTCTTGCCTTGCAGGGGCCGGATGCCGAAGCGGCACTGGCCCGGATTGCACCCGGCGTGCGAGATATGCGGTTCATGGATGTGGCCATTCTCCCGTCAGCGTTTGGCGAGCTATGGGTTTCGCGGTCTGGCTACACTGGGGAAGACGGTTTTGAGATATCTGTTCAAAGCACGCAAGCCGTTGAATTTTCACGCACATTGCTGGCTGACGATCGTGTAGCGCCAATCGGGTTGGGCGCACGTGACAGCCTGAGACTGGAAGCAGGCCTGTGCCTGTACGGGCATGATATTGACGAAAGCACCAGCCCGGTAGAGGCTGCATTGGAATGGGCGATCCAAAAGGTGCGCCGCAAGGGGGGCGCCCGTGAAGGTGGGTTCCCCGGTTCAGATCGGATTCTGGATGAGCTGGAAAACGGGGCTGCACGCCGCCGTGTCGGAATACTCCCGGATGGGCGCGCACCGATGCGCGAAGACACTGAATTATTTGAGACAGAAGATGCAAAACAGGCTGCGGGGGTCGTGACTTCCGGGGCTTATGGGCCAACGATCAAACGCCCGATGTCCATGGGCTATGTCCCGACTGCGCTATCCGGCGCCGGAACCACAGTTTTTGGCGAGGTACGTTCAAAACGCATGCCCGCCGCCATCGCCGAGATGCCTTTCCGGCCCTCGACCTATAAACGCTAAAAGGGGAATGAACTGATGAAATATACGGAAGAACATGAATGGCTTCGCACGGATGGGGACATTGTCGTTGTCGGGATTACCGAACATGCCGCGGAACAGTTGGGGGATGTGGTTTTTGTAGAGCTTCCGGAACCCGGAACACAGGTGACCAAAGACGACGAAGTCGTCGTGATCGAAAGCGTCAAGGCGGCCTCGGACATTCTGGCGCCGGTCGATGGTGAGATTGTCGAGGTGAACGAGGCATTGGCTGAAGATCCGGGCAAAGTGAACGAAGATGCCGAGGGCAACGCCTGGTTTTTCAAGATGAAGCTGGATGACCCATCGCAGATGGACGAATTCATGGACGAAGCCGCCTACAAGAAATTCATCGGATAAGGAACCAGAAACCATGCCGTTCACGCCCACCGATTATTTGCCCTACGATTTTGCCAATCGTCGTCATATCGGACCTTCGCCGGAAGAAATGGAAGAAATGCTGAAGGTGCTGGGCGTGTCAACGCTGGACGAACTGATCGATGAGACGATTCCGCAGAGCATTCGCCAGGCGGCGCCTCTGGAATTTGGCAAGGCGAAATCCGAACGGGAATTTCTTTGGTATGTCCGGCAGGTTGCCAAGAAAAACAAGGTGATGACATCGCTGATCGGCCAAGGGTATTGCGGCACTGTCACCCCGCCGGCCATACAGAGAAACATACTGGAAAATCCCGCCTGGTATACAGCCTATACGCCTTATCAGCCGGAAATTTCGCAAGGCCGGCTGGAAGCGCTGCTGAATTTCCAGACCATGATCACAGATCTGACAGGCCTGGAGATCGCCAACGCTTCGCTGCTGGACGAGGCCACTGCCGCCGCCGAAGCCATGACCATGGCGCAACGGGTTTCAAAGTCGAAATCCAAAGCTTTCTTTGTTGATGAAAACTGCCATCCGCAGAACATTGCCGTGATGCAGACCCGTGCCGCCCCTTTGGGGATAGAGGTCATTGTCGCAAGCCCGGATGATCTGGACGCTTCCGCCGTGTTCGGCGCGATTTTCCAGTACCCCGGAACCTATGGCCATCTGCGTGATTTCACGTCGGAAATGGAGGCGCTGCACGCCAACAAGGCCATCGGCATCATGATCGCGGATCCGATGGCGTTGACGCTGTTGAAGGAACCGGGCGCGATGGGGGCGGACATTGCGGTCGGCTCGACCCAGCGGTTCGGGGTTCCCATGGGGTATGGTGGCCCGCACGCCGCCTATATGGCCTGCCGCGATAGTCACAAACGCGCCATGCCGGGGCGTTTGATCGGGGTTTCGGTGGATTCACGCGGGGACCCGGCCTATCGGCTTTCGCTGCAAACGCGCGAACAGCATATCCGCCGAGAAAAGGCCACCTCAAATGTTTGTACCGCGCAGGCCTTGCTTGCGGTCATGGCGTCATTTTATGCGGTGTTTCACGGGCCAAAGGGCCTAAAGGCGATTGCTCAGCGCATCCACCGCAAAACCAGCCGAATGGTCCGGGTTCTGGAAGAGGCCGGCTTTGCTGTCGAGCCTGAACAGTTTTTTGATACGGTTACCGTCGAAGTCGGCCCGTTGCAGGGGGTGATCATCCGGGCCGCCGTTGAACAACGGATCAACCTGCGCCGGGTCGGCAAGACAAAAATCGGCATCACCATTGATGAAACGACCCGCTCTTATACCCTGGTCCGGCTTTGGCGGGCGTTTGGGATTGAGCGGGAAGACGAGGATTTCAGCGCGCAGTACCGTATCCCGGATTCGCTGTTGCGGACTTCGGATTACCTGACTCATCCGGTATTCCACATGAACCGCGCTGAAACCGAGATGATGCGCTATATGCGCCGTCTGGCTGATCGCGATCTGGCGCTGGACCGGGCAATGATTCCGCTGGGGTCATGCACGATGAAACTGAATGCGGCCGCCGAAATGATGCCTTTGACATGGCCGGAATTTGCCAATCTGCACCCGTTCGCGCCAGCCGATCAGGCAAAAGGCTATCATGAAATGGTGAAGGACCTTTCAGAAAAGCTTTGCCTGATCACGGGGTATGACGCGATGTCGATGCAGCCAAATTCGGGGGCGCAGGGGGAATATGCCGGCCTGTTGACGATCAGCGCCTATCATCGCGCCCGCGGTGAGGGGCATCGCAGCATCTGCCTCATTCCGCAGTCGGCCCACGGCACCAATCCGGCAAGTGCCCATATGGCCGGCATGAAAGTGGTGGTTGTGGACACTGCCGAAAATGGCGACATCGACATTGATGATTTCCGCACCAAGGCAGAAGCGGCGGGCGAGAATCTGGCCGCCTGCATGATCACCTACCCGTCAACACATGGGGTCTTTGAGGAAACCGTGCGGGAGATATGCGAGATCACGCACCGGTTTGGCGGTCAGGTCTATATTGACGGGGCAAATCTGAATGCGATGGTCGGGCTGGTGAAGGTTGGCGAGATCGGCGGCGATGTCAGCCACCTGAACCTGCACAAAACCTTTGCCATACCGCATGGCGGCGGTGGCCCCGGTATGGGGCCGATTGGTGTCAAGGCGCATTTGGCCCCGTATCTGCCCGGCCACCCGGAAACCGGCGGAGATGAGGGGCCTGTTTCAGCCGCGCCATTGGGATCGGCCTCGATACTGGTCATCAGTTGGGCCTATGTCCTGATGATGGGCGGCGCCGGGCTGACGCAGGCCACCAAGGTTGCAATTCTGAACGGCAACTATATCGCCAAGCGTCTGGAAGGGGCCTATGATGTGTTGTTCAAGGGCAAGCAGGGGCGTGTCGCCCATGAATGCATTCTGGACACGCGCCCGTTTGAAGAAAGCGCGCATATAACGGTTGACGATATAGCCAAGCGACTGATTGATAACGGTTTTCATGCCCCAACCATGAGCTGGCCCGTCGCCGGGACCCTGATGGTTGAACCTACGGAATCAGAAACCAAAGCCGAACTTGACCGCTTTATCCGCGCCATGCTGGCCATTCGCGCGGAAATCTCTGATGTCGAATCCGGCCAGATTGATGCCGAAAACAATCCGCTGAAACGCGCACCGCACACGGTAAATGATCTGGTGGATGACTGGGACCGGCCCTACAGCCGCGAACAGGGGTGTTTTCCTCCCGGGTCGTTCCGGGTTGATAAATACTGGCCGCCTGTGGGGCGGGTGGACAACGTCTATGG
>JALSRG010000098.1 GCA_026984915.1 Marinosulfonomonas sp.
GTCAGGCCCATGACCAATGCGCTGTCGAGCATGTCGTCAACGCCGACCCATTCATCGGGCTGGTGGGCCAGATCGAGAATGCCGGGGCCATAGGCGATGCAGTTTTTCAGGCGGCCGATCCGGTCGATATGTTTCTGGTCGTAGGTGCCGGGCGAGACGACATATTGCGCGGGTTTGGCGAGCACTTCTTTGATGGCTTTGGCCACGGTCGTCACCACGGGGGCCTCGCGATCTGTCATCGAAGGTTGCACCTCCATCATGTCCCGGATCTCGTAGGAAAAATTGGGCCGCTGTTGTTTTACCCGCTCCATCAATGCGGCAATCTCGTTTTTCACGTCGTCGATGTTTTCCTCGATCAGGAACCTGCGGTCGATGATGATGCGGCAGCGGTCGGGGACACAGGGGGCAGGCAGGCCGGTGTAGCCCTTGCACTGTTCCGCCTCGCCGCCGTGAATGGAATTTATGTTCAGTGTTGAGCTGCGCGCGCCTTCCGGAACCACGGGCATATCGGTGTGTTTGCCGGCCAGCAGCGGAAACAGGTGCTCTTCCATCTCGGCCAGCACCGCCCCCATATGGCGAATGGCGCTGTCCCCCAGAAATGGCATCGACCCATGCGCGATCCGCCCTCTGGTTTCGATTTCGGCCCACCAGACACCGCGATGCCCAAGGCATATACGATCCTTGTTCAGCGGTTCGGGGATGATGACATGCTGCACCCGCTCCGGGCTGAACCAGCCTTTTTCGGCCAGATAGGCGACTCCGCCGAAACCGCCGGATTCCTCGTCGGCCGTGGCGCTGATCTCAATCGCGCCGCGGTAATCGGGGCGGGCGGCGATAAAGGCCTCGGCGGCAATGACCGAACTGGCCAGCCCGCCTTTCATGTCGCAGGCCCCGCGGCCATATATGCGCCCGCCGTCCAATTCGGCGGCGAACGGATCACGTGTCCAGCCATGGCCCACCTCGACCACATCGTGATGGCTGTTGAAGTGGATACAATCTCCGGCGGTGGCGCCCTCGTGCCGGGCAACAAGGTTCCAGCGTGGGTTTTCGTCACTGTCGGCCGGCGCCCCCCTGGCGCGGATCAGTTCGACCGAAAAGCCGGATTTCTTCAGACGTGCCGCCAGGAATTCGCAGATTTCGTGATAGTTCAGCCCCGGCGGGTTCAGCGTGGGGATGCGGATCAGATCCTGTGTCAGAGCGATCAGATCCTTGCGCCTTTTGGCAATTTCCGCTGCCATACTTTTTTCATACGCATCATTCATATAGACTGTTTAGGACGGACAAGACGGTGCCGCAATGCAACAGTTGCGGGGATTTGGCAGCAAAAATGATGTAAATAGGCATAACATTGCCCATATCGGGCACATGCGGATATTGACGAGGAGGAAAAATGGCTGATTTTGACGCACAGATTCAGGCTTCGCAGAAACAGGTTGCAGAGGCACAAAACAAGATCTCGGAAATTACATCGAGGATCGAGGCGGCCCGGGCCAGGCTGGCGGCGGGCGAGAACATAACGCTGGATATCGAAAACGCGACGCTGGAGGATGTGCACGCCCATACCGAGGCGATGAATGCCAATATCGCTGATCTGATCATGGGGCTGGATGATGTCACAGCCGGTTTTTCCCGCGATTTCGATGAAATGCGTAATAAAACCGGGTGGGAAAGCCTTGTCGGCATTTTCTCGAAACACAAGGCGGATTCAATGCGTCAGGAGCGCATTCGCGCGGCCAGTGTGGATGACAAGGTGCAGGATCTGATCTCAAAGTCCGATGTGATTGTGCGTCTGCTTGAGGGGCAGTTGGCTGTTCTGAACGAGCAGAAGGAAAAGGTTGGTGTCAATCTGGCCGAAACGCTGGATGAGCGTGAACTGACCGTCGGAGAGCTGGAAGGCCTGCGTGCGGACATCAAGGCGCTGGACCCGAAGATCATCGAGCTTGAAAACAGGATTTCGGTTGAACAGGATGCGGCGGCGCGCACCAAGCTGGAAACCGAACTGGCGGATCTGAACAGCCGGTACAATGAAATGGTGCAGCAGGAACAGGTCAAGCTGGCCAAGAGCCAGACGCTGGAACGCTATATCGAGAAGGGCAAGACCTGGGTCGATTCGCTGCAAAACCAGGCGGCGACGCAGATGGTGCTGATCAACAAGCTGCAAACGGATACCAAACAGCGGGTGGTGCTGTATGATGCGCTGACCAAATCGCTGAAAACGGCGCAGCAGCAGGATGTGGCGCACCGGATCAACGAAATCGGTGTGCAGACCGATCAGGAGGCCCAGGCGGCCATGGCAGCGATTGGGGCGGCCACCAACCAGCGGATGGCCGACATGATGGAGGCGCATGAGGACCACATGGTGTTTGCCCGCAAGGTGCTGGAGGAAAAGGCCAAGGCCGATGCCCGCTTTGCCCGACGGTTTGAAAAGATCGTCGAGAAGCATGACAAGAACCTGTATGGATCTTAAATGCCAGAAACTGATCTGACCCAGGACCACGCCAGCCTTGATGACGCGCTGACGGCGCGGCGGTATTTTGCCAAGTTTGACCGGGTTACCGGCCATCTGGCGCGGGTGGCGGCCCTGATGCAGCAGGAAGGCCGGTTCTCCAAGCCGGACATCACGGTGCTTGGGCGCTATCTGCGCGGGTTGTCAGCGACGTTCGAGGCACTGTCCGACAAGTATCTGCTGACCGGGCGGATGAAAGGCTCGCGCCCCGGATCGCTGACCATTGACCGGGTTGAAAGCGGGTTTCCGGTTTATCAGGAGTTGATGACCATGGCCAATGACGCGCAGCAGGCGGAACGCCATCTGCGCAACATGCCGGGCCAGACCGATCTGAAAGACGCCATGATCCACCAGATTGTGGGCGAGCAGAAGATCCCGACCCGGTTGCAGTTTGCCATGTCACAACGCCTGTATTACGAGGCCCTGCAACGCGGTGGTCTGTTCTGGGCCCGGAATGATCCGGAACTGCTGTGGCAAGGTGGTGACGATGACAGACGTAAATATCTGTTGCACTGGGCGACCTATGACAGCCAGGTGAATCTGCCGGTAATCTATCTGATGGATATCGAGGACAGCGGCCGTACCGCATTGCCCAAGGACCAGCACCGGTGGCCCGAGGTTCAAAGCCACCTGATGGCGCAGTCGCTCGACGGGTTGAAGCTGGTGACCATTGCCAGGGGCTTTGACGAGGATTTCGACGAGTTGCACCCCAAACGCCTGCGCCGGTTCCATGTGGGGCCGATGTATTCATCCGCCTTCACTCGCCAGACGGGACCGCTGCGCGAGGTGCTGGAAGAGGCGGACGCAGGCATGGGCGAGGACTGGGCGCTGGCCTGGACGATGGAAGAGCTGGAAAGCGCGCGAGTGACCGAGGAGAAATCCGGCTGGTTTTCCACTGTTGAACGCGAGATTTTCGCGCTGGATCCGTTTTCCGGCCGCGGGGCGGATACGGGGGCCACGCGGATCGAGCGCGCGATTATCCTGCCGCAGAAGCCCTATCAGGTGCTGGAAGAGAAAAAGCCGCGCGGGTTTCGCCATATACGCAAATTTGTGGTCAGCCCGCAGGGTAGAGTCCTGAGCTATAGATAAGGATTCTATGCGCTCCGCGCGGGGGATATTTAAGGAACAAAGACGAGGACGGGTCGATGAATATGCCGAATGATCAGATGGAACTGTCCGAAGAGGCTGTTCGCAAGCATTACGATACGGCCTCGGCGCTGCTGACGGGGTTTGATCATACGCCACGGATCGCCAGGGCGCGCGAAGCCGAGGTGAAGGAAAAGTCGGCCGGTCTGGGCACGCGGCGGCGGTTTCGCTCGACGACTCCGGGTTTGGTGACGCGCTCCACCGCGCGGCCCGAAGGGGTGCAGTTGCTGGCGCGTATAGAGGCGGCGGATGATGGCGATGTGATCATATCACCGGTGCAGGCCAATGTGATGTCGGCCCTGCGGCGCGCCTTGGCGATTGCACTGGCTGTGGGCGAAGGATTTGCCGAAGTTACCGGACTGGTGGCGCTGAAGAAGGACAATCTGCAAGGGTCATTGGCGGCGGGCAAGAAGAACGAGTTTGCCGAATTGTTGGCTGCCGAGGCATTGGCAACGCTTTACACCTTTGCCAATGCCGCATCGTTCCTGTTGGCCCCGCATGCAAGCGAGGTTTCAGTGGAGATCGGCGAGGTCGAAGAGGTGTTGACCGACAACGCCCTGCTGGCATTGCACGGCGCACTGTGGGAGCTGGATCAGGATCTGGCCACCTTTGCCGATGAAGAACCCAGGCTGATTGCCACGGTTCTGGCCTTTGCCGAGCAGGTGATGGAAAAGGTCGCGCTGCGGGCACAAAACGCGCCGCGTCTGGGGGCCTTTACGGGGGCGTCCTACAAGGTCGAGGCGGATGATCTGACCATCGCCGGTTTCACACCGGCGCGGGCGGCCAAGGGCAGCAAGCTGACCATGACGTTCAAAAAGCCGAACGAGGTGGTGGGCAACCATATTGCCAAATATCAGGCGGTGAAACTGGCGAAAATGCTGATGGCCTATGATTTTGAACGCAAGCTGAACCCGTTTGCCGAACTGGGCGGGTTTATCTTTACCTTCATGGGGGATGGCGCGCCGGGCACGGGGAAAACCACGCTGATCCAGATGATGGCGGGGCTGATTTCCGGCTATTGCGAGGTGGCGGGCTATCCGTTCCGGTTCCAGAACCTGTCAACCGACAGTATCGATAGCTATCAGGGTAAATCGGGGCAGAACGCCAAGGCGTTTATCAACAATGTGGTGGACCCCAATGTAATCGGCTTTGGCACGATTGACGATATTGACCAGTTGGCGGGCAAACGGGGGGACAGACAGTCCAGCGCCGGACAGTTGGAGATAACGGCGGTTCTGATGGAGAGTTTTGCGGGCGCCAATACGGTGGTGCGCGGGAATTGCACCTTCGGGATGTTTTCAAACTACCCCGAAAATGTGGATGACGCCCTGCGCCAGCGGGCCGGCGCGCGGTTTCTGGTGGACGGGCCGCAGACGCGCGAGGATTACATCGACATCCTGCATCTGCTGATGGGCAAGAACCATTCGATCCCTGTGGGCGATCACGAGTTGTTCGCGGCGCAGGAAATCAAGAAGGCCGTGGCGGCCAGTTTCGAGGGGCATTCCAAGCCGCATGAAGAGGGTCTGTTGAAGGTATTCGAACGGGTGCACAGCGAAATCGGCGATCTGGATACGATTGCCAAACTGGGCACCTATCTGAAGGGCATTCAGGAGGCCGATGCGCGTTTTACGGGCCGCGCGATCAAGAACATCACCGACGCGGTCAAGGTGCGGGCGATGGATTTCGAACTGCCGGACGAATGGATGGAGAAACCGGATCTGTTCCTGTTCAAACCTTACGGCGAAAAACTGGGGATGATCCGCGAGATGACGCAGCCGATCACCGTGGAAATGGTGATACAGGAAATCAACCGCTATGCGGACTCTGAGTTCCGCTATGCCGATAAATCCGACGAAACCGCGATTGAAAACGCAGTGCGGGATATGCGCAGGATGGAAGAAGCCAAGCGGCGATATCTGGAGGGGAAGGGATCGTGACCCCGATGATTGCTCTTTCGCACGGGCCCTTCTCGCCCACCCACGGATCGGGCATTGCCCTGATGCCGGAGAAATTGGAGGGGCGCTTATGAAACGTCTTATCGAACGCGGGTTGATGTTTGGCAATCTGATCGAAGTCTCCTCTCCGGCTTTGGTTGACCGCTATAACCGTGCGCTGAAAAAGCTGACCGGCAGGCAAACAAGGCTGGCGGATTTCCATATCGATATTTCCGGCTACTCCCCGGAAATTGGTGATGAGTTTGGCGATGAGCTGTATCTGAATGAAAATGGCTGTAATCGGCAGTTTATCATGCTGACAACAAAACAGAAAACCGCCCCGTTGTTGAATGCGGCCTTTTCGGCCTCGCGCGGAATTCTGCGCCAGTTCATCGAAGAAAACGAACCACAGCTCTTTGCACTGACCACGCGCGATGCGGTGATGGGTGAACTGCTGAATTCGGTTTTCGATGTTTCGGAACCGGCCCGCCTGTTTGATATTCGCCAGATCACGGTCGAGGCCGATACGACCGAATCCCATGTGGCGAGTGCCGAGGCGCTGGCGGAAAAGATCGCGCAGTTCAAGCGGGAGGAAGATGCGTGGTGGGATGATGTGCTGATTGCCGAGATGATCACCCTGGCCAAGAAAACCGGTGATGTGACGCGGGCGCCGCTGAAGCTGAAACAGATGACCTTCCGGCAGGACAATTTCTGGACCGGGCATTTCGGCGGGCTGTATATCTTTCGCGGTGTCGATCATCCGGCCGCGATTTCAGCGGCAGACAAATCCGGGCTTGGCAAGCTGCCGATAGACCATGTCTTTGATTTTTCCGACCGCAACGAGATTGCGGTTTTTCTGGAACTGAATGACCTGGTTGAACCCATCGTCAAGGCCCGCGGCGTGAATGCGGCCGCCATCCTGCAGCAGAAGATGGATTTCATCGTTGTCGATCTGGCGGCCGAAATGGGTGAGGATCTGTCCGGAGCCACCCGCCGCGACATCCGCGCGCTTGCCAGACGCTATGCGAAAAAGCTGCCGCCGGAATTTCACGGCCTGGCGGCCCTGTTGCGCTGGGCGCAGGCCGGTGGGGCGTGGCCGCAGATTTCCTCGGAACACCCGGCCTATTTTTACACACTGAGGGCCAAACCGCACGCTGACCGGGATTTGGTGAACATGCTGCTGGCCGCGCTGACACCAAAGGATATCCGCCAGCTATTCATTTGCCACAAGGAAAGGTTTTACCAGGCCTATACCGGCTGGCCGGATGCAAAGAAAACCTATGTGGCGGAATTTCTGGAACGCGAGTATCAGGTTGACAAGGCGGGTGCGCGTGACGCGCTGTTTGGTGGTGATGATCCGCTGGAGGAACCGGCGCAGCCCAGCGAGGAATTGATCGACCTGGTCGGCCCCTGGGGCGCAGTGAGAAGGAGGCGTTGATGTTCGGATTTGTTCGTCTGGCGGTGGTTGGGTTTCTGGTTCTCAGCGTGGTCTATTTCATCGTGCGGGTTTACCTGCGCTCGGTTCATCGCGAGGAACTGGAAAAAGACTGGGAACAGGCCGGGCGCCCCGGCGAACGTCACGATTATGTCGAGAAAGGCCTGCGCGAATATGAAGGATCATTGCAGCGCAAACTGATCCTGCTGGTCTATGTGGTGCCGGCCATTCTGGTACTGGCCCTGATCTATGTCACCAATTTCATGTGAGGTTACAATGCGTTACGTTAAATGGACTTTCCGAATACTGCTTGTGATCCTTGTCCTGGCATTCCTGCATTACAATTTGCCGCAACATGATGTGGTGCGGATCACCTCGACCGAGGTCATTCGTATGGATTTCACACGGTTCAACCGGTTCTTTTTTGCCCAGGCTGATCAGGGCACAACCGAGAACCCGACCCGCGACATACGTCTGATCAACGCGGTCCGGCCCAACGGCCGTGTGATTGTGTACCGCAATGAGGATACGGGCGTCTTCGGTTGGCCCCCCTATTTCAAGGTGGACAGTTCCAACCTGCAGGCCGAAGCAGCAGACCTGATTTCGACCCGCGACAACCCTCAGTGGACAGTGGTCACGCATTACGGCTGGCGCAATGAATTCCTGACAATATTTCCGAATGCCATTGCCATACGACCTGTGGACAGCCCCGATGTGCGCATCATTCCCTGGGTGAATATCGTCATTCTGACGGTGCTGGCGCTGGTTTTGTTCATGATCCGCAGGATGTGGCTGCAGTTTCGCGAACGCACCATAGATCCGGCGCTTGAAAATGTTTCGGACGCCTGGGACAGGGTTGACCAGCATGCCGATGCCGCCGGCCAGCAGGCGCGGGGTGTGTGGGCGCGCTTTCGGGCATGGTTGAACACCTGGCGCGGCAAACCCCGGCGCTAGGTCTACGCCCTAAATCCAGATTCGGGCTTTTATCGGCGAAATTTTTCGTTAGGCTCGCTGCAAATGCAAAATCCCGGAGGATTCTCATGTTCAACCGTTTGAAACTGACTGTGGCCGCGATTGCACTCTCGGCCAGCACGGCCTTTGCCGCGCAGGATACGATCACGCTGGGCATGGTGCTGGAGCCACCAAACCTTGACCCCACGGCCGGGGCGGCGGCGGCGATAGACGAAGTTGTCTATGCCAATATTTTCGAGGGGCTGACCCGGTTTGCGCCGGATGGATCCATTCTTCCGGCGCTTGCGGAAAGCTGGGAGGTTTCGCCGGATGGCAAAACCTATACATTCATCCTGCATTCTGGCGTCAAGTTTCACGATGGCACGCCAATGGACGCCCGCGATGTGGTGTTTTCACTGAACCGTGCCCGTGCAGACGACAGCACCAACGCCCAGAAAGCCCTGTTCAAGGGGATTGCCAATGTCGAGGCGCTGGATCCGCATACTGTGCGCGTTTTGCTGAAGGATCCGGATGGAAACTTTCCGTTCAAGATGGCTTGGGGTGACGCGGTGATCGTTTCGCAGAAATCCATTGAAACCGAAGCCACACATCCGGTTGGAACCGGCCCGTTCAAATTTGTGCAATGGGTGAAAGGCGACCGCGTCGATATTGAGCGCAACCCGGATTACTGGGGAAAACCTGTTGCCCTTTCAAAGGCAACGTTCAAGTTTATCTCGGATCCGAACGCGGCCTTTGCCGCCATGATGGCCGGTGATGTGGATGCTTTTCCGAACTTTCCGGCCCCGGAAACACTGGCACAGTTCGAGGCTGATCCGCGGTTTGCCGTGATCATCGGTTCGACCGAAGGCGAAACCATTCTGGCGATGAACAACAAATCCGGCCCGCTGGCCGACAAACGGGTTCGCGAGGCGATTGCCCATGCCATCAACCGGCAGGAAATCATCGACGGCGCCATGTTTGGCTATGGTACCCCGATCGGCACGCATTTCGCACCGCATCACCCGGATTACGTGGATTTGACCAGCCTGTCGGCCTATGACCCCGAGCTTTCGAAAAAGCTGTTGGCCGAAGCCGGGCAGAACGGTCTGAAATTGCGCCTGATGCTGCCGCCGCCGACCTATGCGCGGCGCGGCGGCGAGATCATCGCCTCGCAGTTGCGCGCGGTCGGCATTGAGCCCGAGATCAGCAATCTTGAATGGGCCCAGTGGATTGAACAGGTGTTCAAGGGCAAGGATTTTGACCTGACGATCGTCAGTCACACAGAGCCGATGGATATCGGCATCTATGCGCGCCCGGATTACTATTTTCAGTATGACAACCCGGAATTTCAGGCGCTGATGGCGGATTTGGCCAAGACGACCGACCCGACCAAGCGCTCGGAAATGCTGCAAAAAGCACAACGTATCATCGCCGAGGATTATGTGAACGGATTTCTGTTCCAACTGGCGAAAACCGGTGTGGCCAATGCAAAGATCAAGGGGCTTTGGGCGAATGCTCCGACTCAGGCAAACGATCTGACCGGGGTAAGCTGGGCGGATTGAGCAACCATCAAAACAGCTTGCAAGGGCGCTCCTGGACGGGCGCCCTTTTGCGGCGGGGCGGCAACCTGCTGTCAGCCCACCACATTGAACTCCGGCCCATAGGGGTAACGGGTAATGTTCTCGGCGCCGGTCTCGTTGACGAGCAGAATGTCATGTTCTCGATAGCCGCCGGCCCCCGCTTGCCCCTCGGGGATGGTCAGCATCGGCTCCATCGAAATGACCATGCCCGGCTCCAGCACCGTGTCGATATCCTCACGCAGTTCAAGCCCGGCCTCGCGCCCGTAGTAGTGGCTGAGCAGGCCAAAGCTGTGCCCATAGCCGAAGGTGCGGTATTGCAGAAGATCACGTTCGGCAAAGAAGGTATTGAGCGCCCGGGTGATGTCGCTGCAACGGGCACCCGGTCGGATCAGGCTGAGACCGCGTTCATGCGCCGCGACATTGGTCTGCCAGATATGCAGGCTGTCTGGATCGACGTCGCCAACAAAAAGGGTGCGTTCGAGGGCGGTGTAATAGCCCGAGATCATCGGAAAGGCATTCAGCGACAGGATGTCGCCGCGCTGCAAAACGCGGCTGGTGAGCGGATCATGCGCTCCATCGGTGTTGAGGCCGGATTGAAACCAGACCCAGGTATCGCGGTATTCCGCATCGGGAAAGCTGCGGGCGATTTCAAGCTCCATCGCGTCACGTCCGGCCATCGCCACGTCGATTTCGCGTGTGCCTTCGCGGATTGCCTCGCGGATCGCGTAACCGCCGATATCGGCAATGCGCGCCCCGGCCCGGATCAGGGCAATTTCGGCGGGCGACTTGCGCATCCGCTGGCGCATGGTTGCCAAAGACAGATCAACGGTTTTGGCCGGCTTTAGAAAATGATGCAGTTTCTCGCTCTGCACCAGCGTCAGGTGATCGGTTTCGATACCAAGCACCCGCCCGCTGCCGGTGACCGAGTGCAGCGCCTGCCAGAAATTGTCGCGCGCCCAGTCGGTATAGGTGAGGTTGTCACCATAGCAACGCCGCCACGGCTGACCACCGTCGATCCCGGCGGAAATGGTAATGCAGTCCTCAGCCGTGATCACCAGACCATAAGGCCGACCAAAGGAACAATACAGAAAGCCGGAATAATAGGCGATGTTCTGCATCGAGGTGAAAACTGCTGCCTCGGCGCCGCTGTCTGCGAGACTGGAGCGCAGGGTGTTCAGGCGCGTTTCGTATTCCGTGTTGGCAAAGGGCAATGGCGCTTTTTCGCCATTGTGAAAACGGTAAAAGTGCGGTCTGTCATGTGTCATTTTCCGATCTCTCCGATCTTCTTGTGAGGCCGGAACTCTGCCGGGCCTCTTGAAAAGATCCCGGCGTTCAGGACGTGGGCCCCGACCGGCAAAACCGCAGGGCCGGGCACACGGCAAGGCCCGTGTCAGCGACGCCATCGCTGCTGCCCGCCCTGAGACTGATCGCCTGTCGGAAATTTGGCAAGACCCGGCGCCTGAAAAATCCGCTGGCGCAATCGGCAAAGCCGCACTAACGTCGCGCCACGATGACCCGTTTTCTTGCGATGCGCCTTCTTTCCCTGACACTCAGCCTTGTGGCGGCCAGTGTGGTGATTTTTGCCGTGATCGAGGTGATCCCCGGTGACCCGGCCGCCTATATGCTGGGGTTGAATGCCGACCCTGACGCCGTGGCCGCCCTGCGCGACGAGCTGGGGTTGAACGGCTCTGTCCTGTCGCGCTATCTGCACTGGATCGGTGGCGCCCTACAGGGTGATTTTGGCCAATCATACACCTATCGCGTACCGGTTTCCGAACTGATCCTGCAACGCACCCAGGTGTCGGGGCCGCTGGCAATCTATGCCTTGCTGCTGTCGGTTCTGATAGCCTTTCCCGTGGGCATTATCGCTGCTTCCAGACGCGGAAAACCCGCCGATTACGGGATCATGGCGGCGACGCAACTGGGGATAGCCGTGCCGAATTTCTGGTTTGCGATGCTGCTGGTTCTGGTCTTTGCGGTCAAGCTTCACTGGGTGTCTGCCGGCGGGTTTCCGGGCTGGGACGGTGGCCTGTTCACCGGTCTGAAGGCGCTTACACTGCCGGCAATTGCATTGGCCCTGCCACAAGCATCCATTCTGGCGAGGGTTCTGCGCTCGAGCCTGCTGGACACGCTGCATCAGGATTATATCCGCACAGCCCGCGCCAAGGGTCTGAGCCGCCGCCAGACGCTGATGCGCCACGCCCTGCGCAATGGTCTGATCCCTGTTCTGACCATTCTGGGGTTGCAGTTTTCGTTCCTTTTGGCCGGCGCCATCATCATCGAGAATGTCTTTTTCCTGCCGGGGCTTGGCCGACTGATTTTCCAGGCGATAACCCAGCGGGATCTGATCGTTGTCGAAAGTGTCGTCATGCTGTTGGTTTTCGCGGTGATCCTGGTGAATTTCACGGTCGACATCGCCTATGCCATCGCTGACCCGAGACTGAGGAGGCACCGATGAAACTGCCGTTGCAGCTATGGATCGGGTTTGGCCTGTTTGCCTTTTTCGTGCTGGCGGTTCTGCTGTCGTTTTTCTGGACTCCGTTTGATGTCACCGTGCTGGACATCAGCGAAAAGCTTCTGCCGCCTTCGTCGCGCCATTTACTGGGCACCGATCATTTCGGCCGCGATATGCTGTCGATGCTGATGGTCGGGGCGCGAACATCTATTGCCGTCGCGATCATTGCCGTGGGGATCGGCGTGGCGGCTGGTGTGCCGCTGGGGCTGCTGGCTGCGGCCAATCGCGGCAGCCTGCTGGATGAAATCATCATGCGTGGCAATGATCTGGTCTTTGCCTTTCCGTCACTGGTGATCGCGATTCTGATCACGGCGGTTTTCGGGCCTTCGGCGGTGAATGCCATCCTGGCCATCGGCATTTTCAATATTCCGGTGTTTGCACGGGTGACGCGGGGTGCGGCCCTGTCGCTCTGGACACTGGATTACATCATGGCGGCCCGGGTGGCGGGCAAGCGGGCCCTGCGCATCAGCCTGGAACATATCCTGCCCAATATTGCCAATGTCCTGATCGTGCAGGGAACAATCCAGTTCAGCCTGGGTATTCTGGCCGAGGCTGGTTTGTCATATGTCGGGCTGGGGGCGCAGCCGCCAACCCCAAGCTGGGGGCGCATGCTGGCAGACGCGCAAACCATGATTTACACAACACCGCGCCTGGCCATTCTTCCGGGGCTGGCCATTGTGCTGGCGGTGCTTGGCCTTAACCTGATGGGTGACGGTCTGCGTGATTTCCTCGATCCGCGATTGCGGAGGGCGCGCCAATGATTGAAATCCACGACCTGACTCTGGACATTCACGGAACCGGCATTCTGCATGATGTCAGCCTGACGATCGGTGCAGCAGAGGTTTTCGGCCTTGTCGGCGAAAGTGGCTCGGGCAAGTCGATGACAGCCCTGGCAATGATGCGACTGTTGCCCGAAGGCGCGCGGGCGTCCGGGCAAATTCTGTTGAATGACACGAACCTGCTGGCGCTGAGCGAAGCCGAAATGTGCGATTTGCGCGGTCGCGAGATCGGGATGATTTTTCAGGAACCGATGACCGCGCTCAACCCTGTCAGGACCATTGGTGACCAGGTTGCCGAAACCCTGCTTGTCCACGGCCGCGCCAGCCGCAAAGAGGCGCTGGTCATCGCGGCGGAAAAGCTTGCCCGGGTCGGATTGCCGCCGGAAGATGTGCCGCTGGATCGTTATCCGCACGAACTGTCCGGCGGTCAGCGTCAGCGGGTTTCCATCGCGCTGGCAATTGCCCTGCGTCCGCGCCTGCTGATTGCCGATGAGCCCACAACAGCACTGGACGTGACCACGCAGGCGCAGATTCTGGCGCTGCTGAAGGGGTTGGTGGCCGAAGAGGGCATGTCGCTGTTGCTGATCACCCATGATCTGGCGGTTGTCGCCGGAATGGCGGATCATGTCGCGGTGATGCAAAACGGAAAAATTGTTGAACAGGCTCCGACCGAGCAGTTGTTCACGCAGATGAAACAGCCCTATACGCGCCAGTTGTTCGAGGCCTCGCACCATCAGCCCGATCGCCGGGTAACCGCCCGCTCCGAGCCGCTGCTGTCTGTCGAAAATGCGCAACGCAATTACCGGCTGCCGGGTATATCGCTGTTTGGCAAAACCCCGGTTTTTCAAGCGGTCAAAGATGTCAGTTTCACGATCTGCAAGGGGGAAAGCCTGGGGCTGGTGGGGGAATCCGGCTGTGGGAAATCCACGCTTTCGCGTGCAATCCTTGGTCTGGAGCCCCTTCAGGGGGGCAGAATTGTCATGGACGGCAAGGAGGTGCAGGCTGGTGTACACATGCCGGCGGAACTGCGCCGCAAGATGCAGGTCGTGTTTCAGGATCCTTACGGCAGTTTTGATCCGCGCTGGAAAGTGTCAGACCTGATAGGTGAGCCGTTTCACCTGCTGGAAGCCCCGCCACAGAACCGCGAAGAGCGGATCTGCGAGGCGCTGGAAAACGTCGGTATGCCCATTGATTGCGGCGATCGGTATATTCACGAGTTTTCCGGCGGTCAGCGCCAGCGTATCGCCATCGCCCGCGCCCTGGTTCTGCACCCCGAACTGGTTATTCTGGACGAGGCGGTATCAGCACTGGATGTGTCGATCCGGGCGCAGATTCTGGACCTTCTGGCCGATCTGCAGGCCCGTCTGGATCTGGCCTATCTGTTCATCAGCCATGACCTGAATGTCGTCAAGGCCATCACCGACAGGGTTCTTGTCATGAAGGCTGGCGAGATTGTCGAAGCGGGGACGACCCAACAGGTTTTTGACGCGCCGCAACATCCCTATACCCGAACCCTGCTGAAGGCCGCGCCGCAAATTCCGCGCGCGTGGCGAAAGGAGCATCATGCATAAACATCTCTGGTTTGAAACCGACAAGGTATTTATCGACGGCAAATGGATACACCCGGCGCTGGGGGGCACCCTGCCGGTGGAGGACCCCTCGACCGGTGCGCAAATCGGCCGGATCGCCCGGGGAACACAGGATGATATCGACATGGCGGTTGTCGCGGCACAATCCGCGCTGGAAGGCAACTGGGGCCAGATGACGGCGGTTGAACGTGGCCGGATTCTGACGCGGATCGGTGAACTGGTGAATGCCCGTCTGGATGATCTGGCAATGATCGAGGCCACGGATGTGGGCAAGCCGCTGACCCAGGCCCGCAACGACGCGATTGCCCTGGCGCGCTATATGGAGTTTTACGGCGGCGCCGCCGACAAGGTGATGGGCGAGACCATCCCCTATCAGCAGGGCTATACCGTTTATACCCTGCGGGAACCGCATGGCGTCACCGGCCATATTGTGCCCTGGAATTATCCGATGCAGATCATCGGCCGCAGCATCGGCGCGGCGCTGGCCATGGGCAACGCCTGCGTGCTGAAACCGGCGGAAGAAGCCTGCCTCACGGCGCTTGCCTTTGCCGATCTGGCGCGTGAGGCGGGCCTGCCTGCCGGGGCGCTCAACGTTGTTCCGGGGCTGGGCGAGGAGGCCGGCGCGGCGCTGACCGCACATGCGGGGGTTCACCACATCAGCTTCACCGGCTCGGTCAATGTCGGCAAGCTGGTGCAGAAGGCCGCGGCCGAAAATGTGGTGCCGGTGACGCTGGAACTGGGCGGCAAATCCCCGCAGGTGGTGTTTGCCGATGCCGATCTGGATGCGGCGCTGCCATTTCTGGTGGGCGCCTGTATCCAGAACGCGGGGCAGACCTGCTCGGCCTCTTCGCGCATTCTGGTTGAACGCCCGGTCTATGACGAGGTGCTGGCCCGCATGGCCGCGCGCTATAGCGCGTTGCGCGTCGGGCCTGCATCGGCGGATCTGAATTTGGGGCCTTTGATTTCGGCCCGGCAGAAAGAGATTGTCGAGGGCTTTCTGGGCATGGCGGATGATCTGGAGGTGGCGGCGCGGGGAAAAATCGTGCCGGATGCCCCCGCCGGCGGGCATTACGTGGCACCGGTGCTGCTGGCCGATGTGCCCCCTTATCATGCGCTGGCACAACAGGAGATTTTTGGCCCGGTTCAGGTGGTCATCCCCTTTGACGGCGAAGACGAGGCCGTTGAAATCGCCAATGGAACCGAGTTTGGCCTGGTGGCCAGCGTCTGGAGCGAAAACGGCGCGCGGCAGATGCGCATGGCCAAACGGCTGAAGGCCGGGCAGGTTTTCGTCAACAACTACGGCGCCGGTGGCGGGGTGGAACTGCCCTTTGGCGGTGTCGGCAAATCCGGCCACGGGCGGGAAAAAGGGTTTGAGGCGCTTTACGGTTTCTCAACACTCAAGACCGTGGCGGTGCGGCACGGGTAACGGCCGCAAATTCACGTTCTGTACGCCCGACGCAACGGCGTTGTCCTGATCAGTTGCTGTGCGGGTTCATGCCGTTTGCCAGCATCCAGTGATGCGTCTGATGATGCATGCCCGAAGCCATCACCCCGGCAAAACCCAGCGCCAGCAGGCGCGCCTTGTCCGCGGGCGGCACGCTGACCTGCATGATGGCACCACTGTCGGTGGGTGTGGCTTTGTATTGCCAGCCATCAACGCCCTGCATCACCATGCTGTGTGCCATGACCATGCGCCGGATCGCCCCAATTGCTTCGGGGGGACCGGTGACGGTAAAGCGCGCGCCGTCGGCGGTGGGCTCGGTGCTGGCGCTGGCCTCGGTAAAGACGCGGTCCATATCCTTGAGATGGGCCCAGAGCGTATCAATGCTGACCTTGCTCCAGTCGGTTTTTGGGTCGGCGTCAAGCAGGGCGACGATTTCAGCAATGGTGGCAAAGGCCGACTGGCCCGGCTCTTGCGGGCCGGATTGCATCGCGGCATCACCGCCCATGCCGGGTTTCATGTGGCTCATGTCCATATTGGCCATATCGCTCATGTTGGCGGGGTCATGCGCCGGTGCTGCCGCCTGTTGGCCGAACGCCGGGGTGAGAGGCGCGAGTGTGAGTGTGGTTGCCAGCGCTGCGGCCAGTGTTGCGGGTTTAAGGAAAGTTGCGCGTTTCATCATCGTGTCTCCGCTGGGGTTTGGCAGGGTGTCGGGTTTCTCCTTGCCACAGGGGTGGGTTGCAGAACATGATAGCAATCATGTCGAATGAGTTTTTCGCCCATTTCACGCGGTTGAACCCGCGCCGGTTGCATCTTGCGCCACAGCAGGTTCTGTTTGAACGCGATGACGCTGTTACCCGGCTTTGTATGGTGGACAGTGGCGAGGTGCATCTGCTCCGGCGGCAGGAAAACGGCCAGACCAGTCTGATGCAACGGGCAGGCAAGGGGGCGTTGCTGGCCGAGGCCTCGGTCTATGCTCCGCGGCACCATTGCGCCGCTGTCGCGGCGCGCAACAGCAGTATTCTCTGGCTGCCGATGGCCAGCGTGCAACAGCAGATGCAGCAGGACAGTGGTTTTGCCCGGGCTTACGGCGCGCATCTGGCGCGGGAGTTGCGGGGCGCGCGGATGCGGGCGGAAATCCTGAGTCTGCGCGGGGTTTCGGCCCGGCTTGACGCCTGGCTGGCCTGGCAGGATGGCAGGCTGCCGGCACGTGGCCGGTGGGCAAGTCTGGCGGACGAGATCGGGGTTTCAGCCGAGGCGCTGTATCGTGAGCTTGCACGCCGGCGCAAAAAGCGCGATTGCTGAGGCGTACCGGAGACCGGGGATCAGAAGATCAGGAAAGGGATGCAAACATGCGACTGAAAGGGAAAACCGCCGTGATTACCGGCGCCGGTTCCGGGTTTGGCGCCGGAATTGCACGCAAGTTCGCGGCCGAAGGGGCGCAGGTGATGGTGGCGGATATAAACATGGAGGCTGCCGGGGGCGTCGCCCGAGAAATTGGCGGTATCGCACAAGAGGTGGATGTATCGCAATCCGGGTCGGTGGCCGGACTGGCCCGGGTGGCGGTGGCAAAAATGGGCCATATCGACATTCTGGTGAACAATGCCGGTATCACCCATCTGCCAATGCCGATGGAGGAGGTGCCGGAAGACGCGTTTGACCGCATTCTGGCGGTGAACGCGAAATCGGTCTATCTGAGTGCGCGTCATATCGTGCCCCTGATGAAGGAACGCCGTGCGGGTGTCATTTTGAACGTGGCCTCAACCGCCGGTGTTTCGCCGCGCCCGAATCTGAGCTGGTACAATGCTTCGAAGGGATGGATGATTACCGCCACCCGGACCATGGCGGTGGAACTGGCCCCCTTTGCAGTACGGGTAAACGCGATCAATCCTGTGGCAGGAGAAACGCCGCTGCTGAAGAGTTTCATGGGAGAGGACACGCCGGAAATCCGGGCCAAGTTTTTGTCGACCATTCCGCTGGGTCGGTTCTCGACGCCGGAAGACATGGGCAATGCGGCGGCGTTCCTGTGCTCGGACGAAGCCGGCATGATCACCGGTGTGGCGATGGAAGTTGACGGCGGGCGGTG
>JALSRG010000099.1 GCA_026984915.1 Marinosulfonomonas sp.
CTTAATCTGATAACCGATGTGGCCGGATTGCGGGTGGGCAATGCCTCGGACAAGCGGGTAAAAACCGGGGTGACGGTGCTGGTTGCGGATGTGCCGTTCGTGGCGGGGGTGCATGTGATGGGTGGCGCGCCAGGGACGCGAGAAACCGATTTGCTGGCGCCGGACAAGGTGGTGCAGGAGGTGGATGCGCTGGTCTTGTCGGGGGGGTCGGCCTTTGGATTGGATGCGGCCTCGGGCGTGGTGGACGGGCTGCGCGAGATGGGGCGCGGCTTTGAGGTTGGCGGGCATCATGTGCCGATCGTTCCGGGGGCAATTCTGTTTGATTTGCTGAACGGCGGGGCAAAAGGCTGGAGACAGAACCCGTACAGGGCATTGGGGCGTGCGGCGTTGGACAAAGCAGAGCAAGAGTTTTATCTGGGCAGTGTTGGCGCGGGGACCGGGGCGACGACGGCCGGGCTGAAAGGCGGATTGGGGTCAGCCTCGGCCATTCTGGATTGTGGCGCAACGGTTGGGGCATTGGTTGCGGTCAATGCGCTGGGCTCGGCAACGGTTGGCAGCAGCGCCCGGTTCTGGGCGCAGGATTTTGAACTGGACGGAGAGTTTGGCGGGCGCAGGGAAACAGCGACCCATGATCCGGGCTATGAGCCGTATCCCGAAAAGCAACTGGGCGAGGCAACGACGATTGCGATTGTTGCCACGGATGCGGTGCTGACCCAGGCCCAGGCAACCCGCATGGCGGTTGCGGCGCATGACGGGATGGCGCGCGCGCTGCTGCCCAGCCATACATTGTTTGACGGGGATCTGGTCTTTGCGGTGTCAACCGGGCGGTTGAAGCTGCCAGATCCGGTTTTTGATCCGCTGCGGCTGGGGCACGCCGCGGCGGCATGTCTGGCGCGGGCCATTGCGCGCGGGGTTTACGAGGCCACACCCGAGGATGGGGACAGATGGCCGACATGGCGGGAGAAGTTTGACCACTAACCGTTTGTCAGGAACACCCCAGGCAGGGCCAGCAGGTTGACCCCGATATGCGACAGGGTGGACAGGTAGATGGATTTCGTCCGCCAGGCGAGTATGGCCCAGATAAGCCCCATGATGGCGGCCCCGCCAAGCAGCGCCACAGCCCCGCCCTGGTAATGCCCCCCCTTGATCAGGGCCAGGGCGATATGCCAGGCAACAAACAGCACAAGCGGAAAAACGATGGCATAGCGGGCGTTCTGTGGAAAACGGACCAGAAAAGCCCCGCGCCAGAACAGTTCTTCGGCGGTCGCATTGATGACAGCAACGAGGGCCGCCAACAGCAGGATGCGAGGTGTGATGCCGGTTGCGGTCGGCAGGAAGGCCGTGAAAAACACCAGAGCGACGGGGAGGATGGCCAAGGCCAGGTTCAATGTGTTTGCCTTTGACCTCAGATTGTCCGGGCGCGCATAAAGGCGTTTCAGGTTTTTCCGGCCAACCATTGCCAATCCGAAACCATAACAAACCCCGCCCCAATAGAGCATCAGCGCGATGCCAACCCCGCGCGCGGTTCCCAGGCTGTGGGTCAGGGCCGGAAACAGGCAGATCAGCAGCAGCACGATCAGCGGGGTGGCAACCAGCAGGGTTTTTTGTTTCGGTGAAAAGTGGCTCATGCCGGCCCGATCAGCGACGACACCAGTGCGCTGTCGGCGTCAGCCAGATCGTCGATTACGTTGAAATGGTGGTGATTGGGGGCGATGGTCATCTGCGTATCTGGCCAGTTCTCGGCCAGCCAGCGGGCCTGATCAAGGAAGGCGGGGCGCTCTGCGGCCCCGACCCAGACATGGGTGGAAATGTCGCGCAAGGTCCGGCATAACAGCGGGCTTTCGGCGGTGGCCTCGGCCAAATCCAGGCGCAGGGTCTGGTTCATGGTGGTGCGTAGCAGCGGGCGCAGATCGGACAAGGGTGAGATCGGCATGATCCGCCGGACCCTGCCGGCCACCGCAAGCGCCACATCAGCACAGCGCATCCGTGCCACCAGATGCCCGCCAGCGGAATGGCCGGTCAGAATGATTGGCCCGCTCACGGATTGCGCGATGGTCTCGATTGCGCGTTTGGTTTCCCGAGTAATGTCGGAGATATGCGCCGCAGGCGCCAACGTGTAGGAGGGCATGGCCACGGCCCAGCCGTGGGCGGTGGGGCCGGCGGCAAGATGGGACCAGAACTTGTTGTCAAACGCCAGCCAATACCCGCCGTGAACAAAGACAACCACTCCGGCGGGTTTCCCAGCCGGCAGGAACAGATCATATTGCTGGCGTGCGCCGGTTCCGTAGGGCTGGTCAAGCATGGCCTGACCGTTTGCGAGAGCCGTTTCGCGCCATTCTGCGGCTGTTTTTGCCCAGCGGGGCGGGTAGGTTTCCGCCTGCGGAATATAGGCGCCATTTGCATAGGCATCGTCGTAATCCATCAATGAATCCCTCTGGACAAGTTTGCGGCGAAGTGCTCTGCATTCGTGCGACACATTAGCAGGAGGATACCATGCTCGATACCAAAACCAACCTGTCCGGCATTTTGAACGATGCAAGCCTTCTGGCAACAAAGGCCTATGTGGCGGGCGAATGGATCGACGCGGATAATGGCGCCACCTTTGCTGTTACCAATCCGGCGCGCGGCGATGTGATATGCCGGGTGGCGGATCTGAGCCGCAGTGAAATATCGCGCGCCATTGCCGCCGCGCAACCGGCGCAAAAGGAATGGGCGGCCCGGACCGCCAAGGAGCGCGCCATCATTCTGCGCAAATGGTTTGATCTGATGGTTGAAAACGCCGACGATCTGGCGACCATTCTGACAGCCGAAATGGGCAAACCGCAGGCCGAAGCCAGGGGCGAGGTGCTGTATGGTGCATCGTTCATCGAATGGTTTGCTGAAGAGGCCAAGCGGGTTTACGGCGAAACCATCCCCGGCCACCAGCGCGACAAACGCATCACGGTGCTGAAGCAACCCATCGGGGTTGTCGGATCAATCACCCCATGGAATTTTCCCAACGCCATGATCACCCGCAAGGCCGGTCCGGCATTGGCGGCGGGCTGTGCCTTTGTCGCGCGCCCGGCCAGCGAAACGCCGCTTTCGGCCCTGGCGCTGGCCGTTCTGGCCGAGCGGGCCGGTGTACCAGCGGGTGTGTTCTCGGTTGTGCCGTCAACGGATTCTTCCGGGGTTGGCAAGGAGTTCTGCGAGAACCCGATCGTGCGCAAGCTGACGTTTACGGGCTCTACCAATGTGGGGCGGATTCTGCTGCGGCAGGCGGCCGATCAGGTGATGAAATGCTCAATGGAACTGGGGGGCAACGCACCGTTCATCGTTTTTGACGATGCCGATCTGGATGCGGCGGTCGAGGGCGCCATGATCTGTAAATTCCGCAACAACGGCCAGACCTGCGTCTGTGCCAACCGGATTTATGTGCAGGCCGGCGTCTATGACGCGTTTGCCAGCAAACTGGCCGCGGCCGTGGCCAAGCTGCATGTCGGTGACGGGCTGGAGGAGGGTGTCACCACCGGCCCGCTGATCAATGATGACGCGGTGGAGAAGGTTCAGGATCATCTGAAAGACGCGCTGGACAAGGGCGGTGAGATCCTGATGGGCGGCAAATGCCACGCCTTGGGCGGCACCTTTTACGAGCCAACGATCGTCACCAATGTTACCCAGGAAATGATGGTGGCGCGGGATGAAACATTCGGCCCGCTGGCTGCCTTGTTCAAATTCGAAACCGAAGACGAGGTGATCGAGATGGCCAATGACACGATTTTCGGTCTGGCCAGCTATTTTTATGCCCGTGATCTGAGCCGGGTCTACAAAGTGGCCGAGGCGCTGGAATACGGCATGGTCGGGATCAATACCGGCATCATTTCCACCGAAGTGGCACCGTTTGGCGGCGTGAAGCAATCAGGCCTTGGCCGTGAAGGCAGCCGTCACGGGATGGAAGACTATCTGGAGATGAAATACCTCTGTATGTCGGTTTGATCCTAGGTCTACGCCCTAGAGCAGGCGCACAAGAACTCAATGCCTTCGGCGAGGATATTTGGGCCATTTGGAAGGGCAAGGTTTTATCGGAGTTCTCAGGCAGTCCGGGCAGTGGTGCCGGATGAATGGGCTTTGACCCTGGAGAGCATCCGATCTGTTCGGAATTATGTATTCACCCGATGACCCGAGGCAGCGGTTGCGCAAGCAAACCCGTTCGGGCGACCGGGTGAATGCGATTTGATTGGATTTGCTCCAATAGGTTCGGTCCTACTCTTTCTCGCGCTCGCGCAGGTCGTCATCGGTTGTGCGGGTGCGGGGGCGTTCCCCCATCTGAAACGGTGAATTTTCAGAATGGTACTGAGTCCGGATACGGCAGTCGTCACACATCTGGACAAGGCGCGTATTGTCGGACTGCTGATACATCCAGTGTTTGCCTTCCAGCGTTTTCACGATGTGTTCGATTGTCGAACGCACGCCAAAAAGAGTTCCGCATTCAATGCAGGCGAATGGTTCTTCCTCGTGCAGCACGCGGGTGGAAAGGGCGCTGGCGGACAAATCGAGCTGTGGTACAAGGGTAATGGCATTTTCCGGGCAGGTGCTGGCGCATATCCCGCATTGCAGGCAGGCCGTTTCCTGAAAGTTCAGTTGTGGCTTGTCGGGATTGTCCCCCAGCGCCCCGACCGGACAGAGCGAGGCGCAGGCAAGGCACAGCGTGCAGGCATCAGTGTTGACATCGATGCGTCCGTAAGGCGCGCCCTGGGGCAGATCTATGACCAGATCATCCGTGCCGCGTAGCGCCGTTGCGGCACTGCGGGTGACTTCCCGGCGCCCGCCCAGTGGCAGGATCGGATTTGCGGTCGCAGCCGCGGCAAAAGGCGCGTAGAGTGCATTTTCCAGCGCAT
This sequence comes from Marinosulfonomonas sp., assembly GCA_026984915.1. Lineage (GTDB taxonomy): Bacteria > Pseudomonadota > Alphaproteobacteria > Rhodobacterales > Rhodobacteraceae > WFVA01. The sequence continues at coordinate 4,875 of JALSRG010000099.1, forward strand.
CCGGATCTTCCGGCGCGATCACTTCGATTGCATTGCTGCCGCTGATTGCCAGCGCCAGATCATGCTGGGGTGCAAGGGCTTCCATATCGGTTTCTGGAGTGGTCAGAACAGAAACCTGAGCAAAGCCCACCGCCAACGCAGCGAGCATCTCGGCATGGCCGATACCCTCGACATTATTGACCGCCAGAGGAATGACATCAGGCGGCAACCCGCGACCAAACCGGGCGGAAAGGCGGATCATCTCGGCCCCATATTCGGCGTCATGGAACAGAAGCCTGGGCGCAGAGCCGCCGGCTTTGCGAAACGCGCTGGCAAGTGTGGCCAGCCGGGTGAACAGAAAGCTGACGGGCGGGTCGTCATAGCTGACGGCGCCGGAGGGGCAGACGGCGGCACAGCCACCGCAGCCGGCACAAATGCCGGCATTGATTTCAACGCTGTCCCCGGCGGGGAGAATGGCGCCGGTCGGGCAGACATCCAGACAGCGTGTGCAGCCTTTTTGCCCGGCGCGTGAATGGGCGCAAATGGCGGCGTCGAATTCGACATAGAGGGGTTTTTCAAAGGTGCCGACCAGTTGCGCAGCCTCAAAGACGGCCCTTTCGACCGCCAGCGGATCCCCCGGATCGGCGCGCAGGTAGCCATCGCGCTTTTCCGGTGAGGGAAACAGCGGGGTCGAGCCGGTCAGATCGAGAATGATGTCGCACTCGGAACTTGCGCCATCGCGGGGCGGGGCAAAGGCGGCAGGGCCACGGCCTGCGGGATCAAGCGGGGCATAGCCATCAACCCGCACCGTGAAATGGCCGAAACTGCCGCGGGCGGTGCGCAGGCGGCCGATCGCGAGGTCAAACGCGACCGGGGGCGAGAGCAGATCATCGGGTGCCTCGGCCAGAATACAGGTCACCGCGAGAACCGGGGCCAGCCGTTCTGCGGCTTTCAGCGCCACCTCCTCGGCGCCGACAATCAGGCAGGTTCCGGCTGATGGAATATCAAACAGCGGAGTCATCGGGCTGTCCAGCGCCGCCTCGGCCAGAAGGGCGGCCTGTTTTTCCGGGGCTTTGCCAGAATCGCACCACCCGGCGCGGTCACGGATATCTGCAAAGATCAGTGGCGCGGCATGGCCGGTTTCTGTCGCGAATTCCGCCGCCAGTGTTTCGAATCGCGTGACCTCCTGCTCGCAGGTGATCAGAACGGGTGCGTCGCCTTTCAGGTTTTTCACAACCAGATCGAGATCCTGGGTGCAGGCATGCGAACACCGGTGCGTTTTCGTTGCACCACAGGCGCTGGCCAGTTGCCTGGCATCAAGATCCATTGTGCCGGCGCAGTCGCAGGCAATGAGAATTTCAGGTTTCGGCATCAGGATTTTTTCCGTTTTGTTTGCAGCCATCAAACGCTTGTCCGGCCCTTGCTGTCAACTCAACTTTGACCATAAATTCAATTTTGACAGCCTGAGACCTGTGCCCTAGGCTGACAACAAAAGGAGCCGTCAATGTCTGAACACTCATCTGAAAGCGAAAGCCACCAGGACGCGAACTTACAGACGACGAATGTTCAGCAATTGTTTGCTCAACGCGAGATCGAAATGCCCTTGGGGATCGTACTGCAACGAAAACCCGGTGTTACCCGCTGGCAAAAATGGGTCTGGAATGCTGTTGCGGTTTTACCGGGGGCGGCGCCTGCCAACTGGAAAGAGTTGCGGCGCACCGGCGAAATGATCGAGTACCATGCGGCAACGGTTCCGTTGGTGCTGCATCGCGCCGAAACCGATGGATACCGCACATCTCTGGCGATGTCTCCGCCCTCGGTTTTCGTGGTGATCAATGTGTTGGATGACGAAGGCCGGCCGCAGGTGCATCATGTTACGGTTTCTGCCTTTGAGGCGCAGGACTATGCTGACGCAGGAGATCAGAGCGTGGAAGTCGTGCCGATGCCACCCGGGCTGATTGCCTGGGTGCAGGGGTTTGTTGATGCGCACCTGAAGGAGGAACGGTTCAGGAAGCGGCAGCGCGACAAGGAGCGTATAGACAAGAAACAGGACGGGATTGGTGACGCGCGTGTGCGCCAGTTGGCGGATGTCTACCGTGCCCCATCAGGGATGAAACCGGGGGAAGCGGAATGAGTGAAAAGCCGGACAAGGGGTTTATCGGCCGCTGGGCCAAACGCAAGGCGCAGGCCCGTGCACAACCGGAACCGGACCATGAGGTTCAGTCGCAAGAGGCGGCAGAGCCGACAGATACCCGGCCCGAGGAAACCGACAGCCAGGTATTGCAGCGCCTGGGGTTGCCCGAGCCGGAGGCCCTGAAGGCCGGCGATGATTTCAAGGCGTTTCTGGATGCTGCCCTTCCCGCCACCCTGCGCAGAAGGGCGCTGCGCCAGCTTTGGGCTGTCAATCCGGCGCTTGCCAATCTGGATGGTCTGCTGGATTACGGCGAGGATTTCACCGGCAAGGCAGGCCTGGGTGAAAAGCTGAAAACTGCCTGGTCCGTTGGCCGTGGATATGCGGAAAAGGCCGGTGCCGGGGATGCCCCGGGGAAAGAGGAGAGGGCAGGGGCGGCAGAGCCGGAAAAAGCCGCGCCGATGCAAAAAGAAGCATCACGGGACATTGCTCCTCCGGAAGAAGAGACAGCGGCGCGGGAGTCGGCAAACAATGAGGTCGCTGCACCAGAGGAGGAAATGGATGCACCGCTGATTGCGCGCCGCATGCGGTTTCATTTTGAAAATCCTGTATAGAAAATGCGGAAAAGTTACCGGGTATCGAAAATTTCATTTGGATTGTAATGCGATTCGCCCTAGCGTAGAGAAATGACAGTTGAATCCATGACATTGTCGCCGCAGGAATCCACGCAACCTGAATCTGGTTCGGGGGTGTTGCCCGAGGATATCATGCGGGCTGACATGTATGATTTGCTGTCTGCCCTTCTGGCCCGTCCGCCTGCGGCTGCACTGCTGAAAGGCCTGGCGGAACTTGAAGGTGATGAGACGCCGCTTGGCCAGTCCGTGAACATGCTTGCCCGGCTAGCGCGTGGGGCAACCGCTGCTGCGGCAACACGTGAATTCAACGCCCTGTTCATCGGCGTTGGCCGTGGTGAGGTTCTGCCTTTTGCCAGCTATTACATGACGGGGTTTCTGAATGAACTCCCCTTGTCAAAGCTGCGTTCCGACATGGCGCGTTTGCGCATCCTGAGATCAGAAGATGTCTCTGAACCGGAAGACGGCCTTGCGTCGCTCTGTGACATGATGGCCGGGTTGATCCGCGGCCGGTTTGGCACCCCGGCGACGCTGTCGCGGCAAAAAGAGTTTTTCAATACCCATATCGGCCCCTGGGCGGCGCATTGTTTCGGCGATATGGAAAAGGCGAAATCAGCGGTAATCTACGATGCCGTGGGTCGTTTGGGAAAAGAGTTCATGACCATAGAGGCGGAAACGCTGCGAATGGTCGAGTGATGATTGTGGCGGATCATCCGCCGTTTTGTGTTCCTACATCCGTGAACAAGTCAAAGACTCGAAAGGGAGGAAAAAATGGCGGAAAATGAAAAAGCGGCCAGCCGCCGCGACTTTCTGAAACTTGCCGGCACCGGCGTTCCTGCTGCGGCGGTTGCATTGGCGACCGGCACATCCGATGCAGAGGCGGAAGAAGTGCCAACAGCACTGGGTCTGCGCAAAACAGACCATGTGAAAGCGTATCTGGAAACAGCCCGGTTTTAACCGGAGTTTGCCGGCAGCGGATTTTGGGTGACGGTTGCGTTCGGCCCTGAACCTGTTCGATGTCGGTTGGGAAATGGAGGCGGAAGCCTCTTACGGAGGACTATACAATGCTGAGAAAGAAGACAAACGGGGTTGCGTTCGGCTCCCGGGGTTCGTCTGTTCTGGCTGAAGTCGGATCAAAAAAGGTCGATCGCCGCGGATTTCTGCGCGGATCCGGTCTGGCCATTGGCGGGCTTGCGGCACTGGGCGTGACGGGTGGAACGGTCAGGCGGGCAGAGGCCCAGACATCAGATGACAAAACCGAAATCATCAAAAGCGTCTGCACCCACTGTTCCGTGGGCTGTACCGTTGTGGCCGAGGTCAACAACGGCGTATGGATCGGGCAGGAACCCGGTTGGGACAATCCGTTCAACCTGGGCGGCCACTGCGCCAAGGGCGCTGCGGTGCGCGAACATGCGCATGGTGAACGCCGGCTGAAATATCCGATGAAACTGGTCAATGGTGAGTGGCAGCGGGTCAGCTGGGACGAGGCCATCAACGAGGTTGGCGACAAGATGATGGACATCCGCGCCACAAGCGGCCCGGATAGTGTCTACTGGCTGGGATCGGCCAAGCACAGCAACGAACAGGCCTATCTGTTCCGCAAGTTCGCGGCCTACTGGGGCAGCAACAACGTCGATCACCAGGCGCGTATCTGTCACTCGACCACGGTTGCCGGTGTGGCCAATACATGGGGCTACGGCGCCATGACCAACAGCTATAACGACATCCACAAAAGCCGCTCGATGATCCTGTTCGGGTCAAACCCGGCCGAGGCGCACCCGGTTTCGTTGCTGCATATCCTGCGCGCCAAGGAACAGAACAACGCGCCGCTGATCGTGGTTGATCCGCGCTTTACCCGCACAGCGGCCCATGCCGACGAATATATGCGCATTCGTCCCGGTACCGATGTTGCCGTGGTTTGGGGCCTGCTGTGGCACATCTTCGAGAACGGCTGGGAGGACAAGGAATACATCCGCACCCGTGTTTGGGGGATGGACCAGATCCGCGACGAAGTGAAAAAATGGGATCCGGCCGAGGTTGAGCGCGTCACCGGCGTGCCCGGCAGCCAGATGGAGCGCGTTGCGCGTACCATTGCCAACAACCGCCCCGGCACCCTGATCTGGTGCATGGGCGGCACACAGCATACCAACGGCAACAACAACACCCGCGCCTATTGCATATTGCAACTGGCACTGGGCAATATCGGCACATCGGGTGGCGGCGCCAACATCTTCCGCGGCCATGACAATGTGCAGGGGGCCACCGACATGTGCGTGCTTTCGCACAGTCTGCCGGGCTATTATGGCCTTTCCAAAGGGGCCTGGGGCCATTGGGCCCGCGTCTGGCAGGAAGACCCCGACTGGCTGTTTGGCCAGTTTGCCGACGAAAAGCTGATGACATCCAAGGGTATTCCGGTCAGCCGCTGGATTGACGGCGTGCTGGAAGACAAGAACAACATCGACCAGCCCGACAATGTGCGGGCAATGGTGTTCTGGGGCCATGCGCCAAACTCGCAGACCCGTCTGCCGGAAATGCGCAAGGCGATGGGGAAACTTGATCTGCTGGTTGTCATTGATCCCTACCCGACCATGACAGCCGTGCTGCAGGACCGTCAGGATGGCGTCTATCTGTTGCCGGCCTCGACCCAGTTCGAGACCTATGGATCGGTCACGGCCTCGAACCGGTCACTCCAGTGGCGTGAAAAGGTGGTGGAACCGCTGTTTGAAAGCCTGCCGGATCATGTGATCATGGCCAAGTTTGCCAAGAAATTCGGCTGGGCCGATCGGCTGTTCCGCAATATCGAGGTAGATGCCGAAACGGATGAACCCAAGATCGAGGACATCACCCGCGAATTCAATCGCGGCATGTGGACCATCGGCTATACCGGGCAATCGCCAGAGCGGCTGCGCAAACATATGGCCAACCAGCACACCTTTGACCGCACGACACTTCAGGCGGTGGGTGGCCCTTGTGATGGCGAATATTACGGTCTTCCGTGGCCCTGCTGGGGAACGGCCGAAATGGCGCATCCGGGCACGCCCAACCTTTATGATATGTCCAAGCCGGTTTCCAAAGGTGGCCTGACGTTCCGGGCGCGTTTCGGGGTGGAGCACAACGGGGAAAACCTGTTGGCCGATGGCGTCTATTCGCAGGGATCGGAAATCCAGGACGGGTATCCGGAGTTTACCATGGCGATGCTCAAGGAGCTGGGCTGGGATGGTGATCTTACCGCAGAAGAACGTGCGGTAATCGACGGCATTGCCGGCGACAAGACCAACTGGAAGACCGACCTTTCCGGCGGTATCCAGCGGGTGGCGATCAAGCATGAATGCGCGCCATTTGGCAACGCCAAGGCCCGCGCGGTTGTCTGGACCTTCCCGGATCCGGTACCAAAGCATCGTGAACCACTGTATACGCCGCGGCGGGATCTGGTTGCGGATTATCCGACCTATGAGGACAAGCATTTCTATCGTTTGCCCACGCTTTATGCCTCGATCCAGAAGAACGACTATTCAAAGGATTTCCCGATTATCCTGACGTCTGGTCGTCTGGTGGAATACGAAGGCGGGGGTGACGAGAGCCGCTCGAACCCCTGGCTTGCAGAATTGCAGCAGGAGATGTTTGTCGAGATCAATCCGCGTACAGCCAACGATCTGGGTCTGCGTGACAAGGAAATGGTCTGGGTCGAAAGCCCCGAAGGTGGCAAGGTCAAGGTGATGGCCATGTATACCGAGCGGGTGGGGCCGGGTGTTGTGTTCATGCCATTCCACTTTGGTGGTTGGTTCGAAGGCGAAGACCTGCGGGACAAATACCCGGAAGGCGCTGATCCGTATGTCTTGGGCGAGGCGTCGAACACGGCGCAAACCTATGGCTACGATTCCGTCACACAAATGCAAGAGACCAAAGCGACTCTTTGCAAAATCTATGCAGCTTGAGGAGGATTGAGAGATGGGATTAGGAGGTAAAGCCCGCGCCAAGTTCTTGTGCGACGCCGAACGCTGCATCGAATGCAATGCTTGTGTCACGGCCTGCAAAAACGAGAATGGAGTGCCTTGGGGGATCAACCGGCGGCGTGTTGTCACCATCGGTGATGGCAAACCCGGTGAACGCACGATTTCGGTCGCCTGCATGCATTGTTCTGATGCACCCTGCATGGCGGTTTGTCCGGTGGATTGCTTCTACCAGACCGAAGAAGGCATCGTGCTGCACGACAAGGACCTGTGCATCGGTTGCGGGTACTGTTTCTACGCGTGTCCCTTTGGTGCACCGCAGTATCCGCAGGCCGGCAGTTTCGGCTCGCGCGGCAAGATGGATAAATGCACCTTTTGCGCCGGAGGACCGGAAGCTGACAATTCTACCGAAGAATATCAGAAATACGGTTCCAACCGGATTGCTCAGGGGAAATTGCCGATCTGTGCCGAGATGTGCTCGACCAAGGCATTGTTGGCCGGTGACGGCAATGATGTCTCGGCGATCTACCGCGAACGTGTCGTGGCCCGCGGTTTCGGGTCTGGCGCCTGGGGCTGGGGCACGGCCTATGGGCAAAAAGGCGGCTGATACAGCGCCTTTCCAGCAATGCAACGATCCGGCTTTGCAAGGCCGGATCGGATTCGCCCAGTATAAGCAGGAAACCATTCGGCCGCAGTGAAAGGCCAATGGTTTTTGATACCTGCCCGTGACAGACGAGGGTTCTCAGCTATGGCCAAAAGTTTGTGGTGCATCCTTACGAGGTTCCTTCCCCGTTTACTTGTGATGGTGCTTTTGTTCACTGGTGCACAAGGATTGTTGGTGGCTCCGGGCGCGGCTCAGGGTATTGCAACCGGGGTGACCATGGAGACCGGACCGGAAAACACGCTTGGAAACAGGAGTGACGCGGAAATCTGGCACGATTTGCGATTGGGTGCCGACGGTATCGTCACGCCGCCATCGGGGCCGGATGCCGGAACTGTCATCAATGCCAACGGAACATGGTGGTCAAACATGCGCCGTGCGGATGGGCCGTTGGTGCGTTATGGTGGCTATGGCCTTGCCGGTGTCGTTGGTATCTTGCTATTGTTTTTTCTGATCCGGGGGAGGATTGGTTACGGAGAGGATTCCGGAAAGCAAATTCTGCGGTTCCGTTTGAGTCAAAGGGTGGTGCACTGGACCGTTGCCGCCATTTTCATTCTGATGGCATCAACCGGGCTGATCCTGCTGTTCGGGCGTGCCTATGTTGTGCCCTTTGCCGGCAAAACGGTTTACAGCGTCTTGGCAACGGCATCCATGCAGGCCCATAACCTGTTCGGCCCGGTATTCGCAGTGTTTCTTCTGGCTATGCTTTTCCTGTTCATTCGTGGAAATATCCCAAAACCCCACGATATCTGGTGGATCCTCAAGGGAGGCGGTTTTTTTGGCGGTCACGCGAGTGCGGGAAAGTATAACTTTGGCGAAAAGCTGTGGTTCTGGACGGCGATACTGGCCGGTATAACGCTGACGGTGACTGGTTTTCTCATGCTTTTCCCGGATACTTTCGCACCGGAAGTGGTCAAGACGCTTCAGGCTCAGGGGCTATCGCAGATTCCGCCCACCCGCGATACGATCCACTATTCGGAACTGGCCCATGCCATCGCGGCCCTGATCTTTATCGGTTATGCGCTGGGGCATATCTATCTTGGGACCATCGGTACAAAGGGGTCGCTCAAGGGCATGGTGGATGGCAAAGTTGATGAAAACTGGGCCCGCGCGCATCATGACCTGTGGCTGGATCTGCAACAGAAGAAGCAGCAGGAGACCGAGAAATGACCTTAATCCAGCTTCTTGAGGGACCGTTATGGAAAGGATCCGCCGCCATTTTCGTGGTGTTTGGAATATGGCGGCTGGCCGTGATCCTGTTTACCGGTCGAACCCGGGCCAAGGCGAAACCGGCCGGATCACCCTTTGTTGGATCCGTCCGCACAATTCTGGGGCATTTTCTGCCGGGTGCTGCCATTCGCGGGCACGGAAAAACATGGTTTGTCACGCTTGCCGGTTACAGTTTTCACATCGGCCTGTTTGCGCTTCTGCTTTTCGCCGCACCGCATGTTACGTTCATACGTGATAAAATTCTGGGTGTCGGATGGGCGCCATTGCCGCGCTGGGGCTTTATCGTTGCCGCCGAGTTCGCCTTTGCCGGATTGCTGGCGCTTTGGGTCCGCCGGTTTGTTGATCCGGTGGTGCGGCTGATCTCGCGGCCGGATGATCACATCGCCGCCGGGCTGACATTTGTCGTGATGCTGACAGGCTGTATGGCGCTGGGCCAGCAGAGTGTCTTTCTGCGGGGGCTTCACCTGGGGCTGGTGGAAATCTGGCTGGTCTATTTCCCGTTTTCCAGCCTGATGCACACGTTTACCTGGCCATTGTCACGCGGCCTGACCGGGGCTATGGCCGGGCGTCGCGGCACACGGATGTAGGAGCGCAACAATGACAGATCAGAACCTGCCCAAATCCGCCCGCAATTTTGATGTACAGCGCAACCTTCCCGATGAGGTCAGGCTGGCAAATGCAATGGACGGTTTTGTCGCGGAATTCGGGCCGACTGCCGCCAGTTACATGAACGCCTGTGTGCGCTGTGGCCTGTGCGCCGAGGCCTGCCATTTTTATCTGGCAACGGACGATCCGAAGTATACGCCAATCCACAAGATCAAACCGTTTGAGGAAGCCTACAACCGGACATCCGGCCCCTTTGCCTGGCTGAACAAAATGCTGGGGCGTGCACCCAAGCTGTCGATCGAAGAACTGGAGCAATGGGAAGAACTGATCTATGACAGTTGCAATATGTGCGGCCGTTGCACCCTGGCCTGCCCGATGGGAATTGACATTGCCGAACTGGTGAAAGAGGCGCGTCACGGCATGTTTGCGGCCGGGCTTCTGCCTGACCGGCTGATGCATCTGGTCACGAAAGCGGAAGAATTTGACAGCCCGTTCGGTACGCCCGAAGATTTCCGCACGACAGTCCGGCAGATCGAGAAAGAGTTTGGCGTGTCCATGCCGATGGACAAGGAAAAAGCCGATGTGCTGATGACACTGACGCCTGAGGCGCTGGAAAACCATCACTTTGGTATCGCGACCATGGCCCGCGTCCTCAATCACCTTGGGCTGGATTGGACATATTGCTCCGATGCCTTTGAAGCGACGAATTTCGGCTACCTGTCCGGCGATCTGGAATTGCAGGGAGAATTGACCGTTCGTCTGATCAACAAGGCAAAGGCGATTGGCGCCAGCACGTTGATCATTCCCGAATGCGGGCACGCCTGGGGCGCGGCGCGATGGGAAGCGGCAAAATGGTATGGCGCACCCATCGAGGGGCTGCGCATCCGCCACATCATCGAAGTTCTGGCCGAGGCCGTTGAAGCCGGAAAGCTGAAATGCACGCCGGTAAACGAATCCGTGACATTTCATGACCCCTGCCAGCAGATCAGACGCGGTGGGCTGGAGCGCATGCCGCGTGTTTTGCTGAAGGCTCTGGGAATGGAGCTGCATGAACTGGACCCGCATGGTGTCGAGGGGTTCTGCTGTGGCGGCGGTGGCGGTGTCCTGGCCAATGAACGGGCCGAACCCCTGCGTCTGAAAGCCTTTGAACTGAAGAAACAGGCGGTTGAGGCCTCGGGGGCCAAACATTTTGTCACAAGCTGCAACATCTGCGAACTGACCATGAGCAAGGATATAGAGGCGATCGGTTGGGACAAACAGATCGAGAGTGTCATCGATCTGATCGGCACGCATATGATCACGGATGAACCGCCGCTGAAATCCCCGGCGGGCAAGGCTGGTGGTGCGCGGAAAAAGTCCGGCACGCCAGCGACAGGAAAAACCAAGCGCAAGCGGCCTGCAAAAAAGAAATAGGGCCGGGAAGGTATCGTACCGATCACCGCATGTTATGCAGAAGCAAAAGCGAACAGGGCAAGATCATCTGGATTCTGAAAATCAGGAGGACCAAGCCATGAAGATGGAAAAACTCGGCGATACCGAATTTACAATCTTTTCTCCGGCGGAAGTATTGGAGAAAGTGACAAACCATGAAATCGTGCTGATTGATGTCAGGACAGCGGCGGAATATGCCTTTGAACATATCGCCGCAGCACTGCTGTTTCCCATGTCGATTTTTGACCCGGCAAACCTGCCATGCCAGGATAGCAAGCCGATTGTCTTTCATTGCGGATCGGGTATGCGGTCGGCTGCAATTGCAAAACAATGTGCCAGCGCCGGGATCGGAAAAGTGGCACATATGGACGGTGGTTTTGGGGCCTGGAAAGAGGCAAAACTACCCTACAAGGGCATTGATCCGCATACCGGCAGTCTTGTCCTCAAGAACGCTTAGG
>JALSRG010000100.1 GCA_026984915.1 Marinosulfonomonas sp.
CGCGCTCTTCGCTGTCTTTGGGCAACAACGGATTGTAGGTGCCCAGCTTTTCGATAAAGCGGCCATCGCGCGGCATGCGGCTGTCGGTGGCGACAATACGGTAGAACGGGCGTTTCTTGGAGCCGCCACGGGCGAGACGAATTTTCATAGCCATGAGTTTGTTTCTCCTGTCTTCATGTGCTGCGAGAAGGGATAATCCCTTGTCATTCCTTGTGTTTCTTGTGGTGCTGGATGACTTCCTGAATGATGAAATTCAGGAATTGTCTGGCGAATTTCGGGTCGAGATCGGCCTCGATCGCCATTTTTTCCAGCCGCGCGATCTGTTGGGCTTCACGCGCCGGATCAGAGGGCGGCAGGTCGTATCGGGCCTTGAGTTTCCCCACGGCCTGGGTCTGGCGAAAGCGTTCCGCCAGGGTATAGACGAGGATCGCATCCAGCCGGTCGATGCTGTCGCGGTGCACTTTCAGAAGGGTTGCGGCGTCGGTCATTGCAATCTCTCCGGGGCGGCGAAGGCGGTGGGGGCAGGATGCCTCCGGCGGGGATATTTATGGACAGAAGAAGCCATCAGTGCAGCGCCTCCGGCGCGGGGTGGCGGTAGACGAAACAGCGCAGACCGGTGGGGGTTCGGGCCGATTTATCGCGGGTTGCGCCCAAGCGTTCGGCCATCGCGATCGAGGCGACGTTGTCCGGCGCGATATAGCTGACGGCGGTGGCCCAGCCAAGTGTTTCATAGACGTGTCTGATTACGGCGCTTGCGGCTTCGGTTGCATAGCCCCGCCCCTCGTCGTGTGCGCGCCAGAGCGACCAGCCAATTTCGCGTTCGGGCCAGTTTGGGGGGTGTAGCCCGCCAACATGTCCGATGCCCCGGTCACTGTATTTTCGGGTTATGATGTAGCTGCCAAATCCACGCAACGTCCAGTGGCCGATCATTTCGGCAAACTCGGACCAGGCTTTGCTCGTGTCGGCGGAGCCACCGGCATATTTTGCACGATCAGATGCAAAAAACTCAACAAAGCCGTCCACGTCGCGGCGCCTGGGGCCGCGCAGGATCAGGCGCTCGGTTTCGAGCGTCGGGATATGGAGGGTGGTGCCGGTCATTTCTTCTTGCCGAAGCCCGAAAGCCCGGGGGGGAGTTGCAGGCCACCGCCGAGGCCGGGCAGCTTGCCGCCCATCTGTTTCGCCGCGGCTTCGAGCGCTGCCGGATCCATGCCCTGGCCCATGTCCTTGGGCAGACCGTCCTTTCCGAACATGCCTTTCATGGCCTGTTTCAGCATGCCGCCCTTGCCCATGCGCCCCATCTTTTTCATCATGTCCGCCATCTGGCGGTGCATTTTCAGAAGCTTGTTGAGATCGCTGACCTCAAGCCCGGCCCCGCGGGCGATGCGTTTCTTGCGGCTGGCCTGCAGGATCTGCGGGTTGGCGCGCTCTTTCTTGGTCATCGAGTTGATCAGGGCGATCTGCTGTTTCAGGACGCTGTCATCAAAGCCGGCCTCCTGCACCTGCTTTGACATCTTTTTCATGCCCGGCATCATGCCCATGATGCCTTCCATGCCACCCATCTTCATCATCTGCTCAAGCTGCATCCTGAGATCGTTCATGTTGAAGCGACCCTTCTGGAAGCGCTTCATCATCCGTTCGGCCTGTTCGGCCTCGATGGTTTCCTGCGCCTTTTCAACCAGCGCGACGATGTCGCCCATGCCCAGAATGCGCCCGGCGACCCGCTCGGGCTGGAATTCGTCCAGATCCTCGAGTTTCTCACCAAGGCCGACGAATTTGATCGGCTTGCCGGTGACGGCGCGCATGCTCAGGGCGGCACCGCCGCGCCCGTCACCATCCATCCGGGTCAGAACGACGCCGGTGATGCCGACCTTGTCGTCAAATTCCTGCGCCACTTCGACCGCAACCTGACCGGTCAGGCCATCAACCACCAGCAGGGTTTCGCGCGGGCTGGCGATCTTGCTGACCGCCTGAACCTCGTCCATCAGCACTTCGTCGATATGCAGCCGTCCGGCCGTATCCAGCATGTAGACGTCATAACCGCCCATCGTGGCCTGCTGTTTGGCGCGCTTGGCGATATCGACGGCCGACTGGCCCTTGACGATGGGCAGGGTATCGACATCGATCTGTTTGCCAAGGATTGCCAACTGTTCCTGCGCGGCGGGGCGCTGCACATCGAGCGAGGCCATCAGCACCCGCTTGCCCTGCTTTTCCTTCAGGCGTTTGGCCAGCTTGGCGGTGGTTGTGGTTTTACCCCCGCCTTGCAGGCCAACCATCAGAATGGGGGCGGGCGGATTATCGACCTTGAGCGCACCAATATCGGCGCCGTCGCCCTCCAGCACATGTACCAGTTCGTCATGCACGATCTTGACGACCTGCTGGCCGGGGGTGATGGATTTGGTGACGGCCTGGCCGGCGGCCTTTTCCTGCACGGCACGAACGAAATCGCGGGCAACCGGCAGGGAAACGTCGGCCTCGAGAAGCGCGACGCGCACCTCGCGCAGGGCGGTTTTCACGTCGTCCTCGGACAATGCACCCTGTTTGGTCAGGCGGTCAAAAACCCCGGAAAGGCGTTCGGACAGATTTTCAAACATGCGCACGTCCCTTGTCTCTCGGTGCTGCCTCCCGTCCGGAAAGCATCGGCTCAAACCACAAACGCACCAGTGGGCGCAACGCGCTGACTGGTGGCGATCCTTGCGCATTGCAAGGACCGGAAGCTGTGGACTCCCGGAATTGGGCTGCGTTTAGGCGTGAATGATCCGGGAGTCAAGACAGAGCAGGGCCGTTGATACCGCAGATTTTTTCAGATGGCGAGCGTGGCAATTTCTGCGTTGGCTGCGGATAGGGCGGTTTCGGCATCCATGCCGGTCACACCGATGATCTGCACGTCATGCAAGCCCAGAAAACCAAGCACGAAGCGCAAGTAAGGGCTGGCGAAATCCATGTCGGAGCCGATCGGCACCCCGCCCGAGGCCAGGGCAATGATCACCTGTTTGTCGGACAGAAGGCCGCGCGGGCCTGCATCCGTGTATTCGAAGGTGACGCCGACCCTGGCAATCTGATCGATCCAGGCCTTGAGGGCGGACGGAATGGAAAAATTGTACAGGGGCGAACTGATGAGAATTGTTTCTGCCGCCTTGAGTTCATCTATCAGGCTGTCGGACAGGGCGAGGGCCTCGTTTTGCGCGACGGTACGATCCTGAGGTGGGGTATAGGCCCCCGTGATCCAGCTGTCGGTTACCGGGGGCATGCCGGTTGTCAGGTCGCGCTGGGTTACATCTGTTGCGCCAAGGCGCGCCAGCACCCGCCGGCCGAGTTCTCGGGAAACAGAGCCGTCATGGCGGGAAGAGGCGGTGACGTGAAGAATGTTGCGGGTCATGGTGTTGTTCCTGTTCTGATTGGGTGCCCCCCTAAAGATGACCATTGCAAATTCACACACAATAGGTTTAATCAAACACCAATTGTTCGTTGTTGCACAGGTGGAGATGATGGATAACTGGGATGAAATCCGCACGGCGTTTCATGTGGCCCAGGCTGGCACGGTCAGCGGCGCCGCCGAGAAAATGGGCGTGCATCATGCAACGGTGATCCGGCATATCGACGCGCTGGAGGCCCGATTGGGCAGCAAGCTGTTCCAGCGGCACGCGCGCGGTTACACGCCGACCGAGGCGGGGATTGATCTGTTGCAGGTGGCGCAGGCAACGGACGAGCAATTCGCCCAGTTGGTGAACCGGATCAAGGGGCAGGGGGAATCGGTCTCGGGTGATCTGGTGGTGACATCGCTGACCAGTTTCTCGCCGTTCCTGACACCGATCCTGGCGGATTTTCAGCGGCTGCACCCCGGATTGACGGTGCGTTATCTGACCGGCAGCCGGGTGTTCCGGCTGGAATATGGCGAGGCGCATGTGGCGATACGGGCCGGGTCTGCGCCGGATCAGCCGGATAATGTGGTGCAAAAGCTGGCGATCGAGAAAATCGCCCTCTATGGCGCGCGCAGCTATCTGGACATCCATGGAACACCGGCTGGCGAGGATGATCTGGGCGCACATCACTTTGTCGGCTACAACGCCGCCAATTCCCGCGCGCCGTTTGAGCGGTGGCTGCGTGAGCGTCTGCCAGAGGCCAGCATCACCTTTCGCGTGTCAGACAACCGCACCCTGAAAGACGCGGTGGTGGCCGGGGCCGGGCTGGGATTTCTGACGGTCGAGCAGGCACGCCAGCACAAGGATCTGGTGCAGGTTCTGCCGCCCAGAGCGGAATGGTCGGCCCAATTGTGGCTGGTCACGCATGTGGATTTGCACCGGACCGTCAAGGTGCAGAGCTTCCTCAGGTTTCTGAAGCAGGCAATCGCCCGTTCGGAAATGGATGACCAGGCAGGGCGCAACGCATGAGTGGACAGATGCGCGGGCATCTGGCGATGCTGCTGTTTTCGGCACTGGTGGCCGGGTCATTCAGCCTGGGCGCGCTGGCGGCCAATGAAATTGCCCCGGCGGCGCTGAATGCGTTGCGGTTTTTCATTGCCGGTGTGGTGATCGGCACCGCCGCGCTGGCGACAACGGGGATCCGCCGGCAGGCGTTTCAGGCGCCCTGGCGCTATCTGGCGCTGGGCGGCATTTTCGCGCTCTATTTCGTGCTGATGTTCGAGGGGCTGAAAACTGCGCCGCCGGTTTCCACGGCGGCGGTTTTCACCCTGACGCCGGTGATGTCGGCCGGTTTCGGCTATCTGCTGTTGCGCCAGATCACCACCCCACGGATGGCCCTGGCGCTGATGATCGGTGCGGTCGGCGCCCTTTGGGTGATTTTCCGCGCCGATCTGGGCGCCTTGCTGGCCTTTCGCGTCGGGGTTGGTGAAATGATCTTTTTCGTCGCCTGCATTGCGCATGCGTTCTATACACCGCTGGTGCGCAAGCTGAACCGTGGCGAGCCGGCGGTGGTTTTCAGCTTTGGCATGATGGTGGCGGGTTTTCTGGTACTGGTGGTCTGGGGCTGGAGCGACATCTGGGCCACCGACTGGGCCAATTTGCCGCCGATAGTCTGGATCACCATCGCCTATACCTCGATTGCGGCCAGTTCCATGACGTTTGTCCTGTTGCAGTTTGCCACACTCAACCTGCCGTCGGCCAAGGTGATGGCCTATACCTATCTGGTGCCAAGCTGGGTGATCCTGTGGGAATTCGCGCTGGGTCATGGCCTGCCGCGCGGGCTGGTGCTGGCGGGCGTCGGGCTGACCGTGGTTGCGCTGATCATGCTGCTGAAAGACGAGAACGCCTGACACCGATCAAGGCGGCACTCCCTGAAATGCGATACGATTTGCCGGGTGCGTTTCGATGGAGGAAGTCATGCCTGCCGCAGTCAACAAAAAGCAACTGATCACCGTTTGTGAAAAGGAATATGGCAAACTGGCCAGCCTTTTGTACCGCATGGATGAAGATCTGGCCGCAAAACCGTTTTCGGACGGGATCAGTATCAAGGACACAATCGGTCACCGTGCACATTGGATAGATTTGTTTTTGGGCTGGTACGCTGACGGGCAGGCCGGCCGAAAAGTGTTCTTTCCGGCGCAGGGGTACAAATGGAACCAGTTGAAAGAGTATAATACAAAGCTGCGGCAAGAACAGGCAAAGCTGGACTGGAAAACGGTTCGCAAAATGCTGAGTGACGGGCACAAACGTCTGATGGCGTTTTTGGACAGCAAGGCTAATGCAGAGTTATATGGCGGACCGATGAAGGGTGCCAACAACGATTGGACGCCGGGGCGCTGGGCAGAAGCCTCGGGCGCAAGCCACTATCGGTCAGCGGCAAAATACGTGCGCAAATGTCTGCGCGAAGCAGGCGTATGAACTTCTGGTTCTGAAAGTGCCGCCAGGGCCGCAATGGTCAGGCGTTATCAGTGTTGCCGGTCAGAGCGCCTGGCAAGCTGTCGAGTTCGGTTGCAAGGAAGCGTTCGAATCTGTCCAGATCAACCGGCTCAAACTGGCCAAAGCCCTGCATCCAGACGGTGGCAGCGCGCAGGGCGTCCGGCTCCAGTTTGCACCATTTGACGCGGCCGCGTTTTTCCTGGCTGATCAGCCCGGCGCGGCTGAGGATCATCAGGTGCTTGGAGATGGCGGCCAGCGACATGGAAAACGGCTCGGCCACATCCGTGACAGCCATGTCATCCTCAAGCAGCATGGCGAGAATGGCGCGCCGTGTCGGGTCGGCAAGGGCGGCGAATGTGGCGTCGAGCATGGATGTCATGCCTGCCGTTATGCCCAAGGCGCGGCAATCGTCAACCTTTTGGTTGAATATGATGGTTGGACCGGGATCGGGGAAACGGCTGCCGGCAGGGTGTGCCGCATTCTGGCGTTATTCAGAAATATATAGTAAATACAATATATTAGCCGGGCCCCATTTCCTGTTATTGCGACTTGACTCATACCGCCCCGGTTTCTAGTGTCCGCCCGACTGGATGAGGGGGCTTTGCCGCATGTCTGATGGACCCGATCCCGAGCGTCTGAAAACGCTGGAAAAACGGATTGAGGCGCTGAGGCAGGAGAAAGCGGGCAAACCTCATCAGGAAGAACACTATTCCCAGGCGCAGCATGCCTGGCGGATGGTGGTCGAGCTTGTGGTCGGTCTGGGGATCGGCTTTGGGATCGGATACGGGCTGGATACGCTGTTTGGCACCCTGCCTGTTTTCCTGGTTCTGTTTACATTGCTGGGCTTTGCCGCAGGTGTGCGTACCATGCTTCGCACCGCGCAAGAGCTTCAGCGCGATCAGGTGGCCGCAGAGGCCATGACGAAACAGGCGGCACAGCCCGCCGAGGACGAGAGGGAATAGACGTGGCGGCAGAGGCACAGAGCGAAACCGGTCTGGTTTTTCACCCCATGGAGCAATTCACCATCGAACCGCTGTTCGGTGAGGGCCCGATTCACTGGTACACGCTGACCAATCAGACGTTGTGGATGGCCATTGCCGTTCTGGTGATTTTCCTGCTGCTGGTTGTCGGCACGTCGCGCCGCGCCCTTGTGCCCAACCGCATCCAGTCGATTGGTGAGCTGGCCTATGGGTTCATCTACAAGATGGTCGAGGATGTCGCCGGCAAGGAAGGGGTTAAATTTTTCCCCTATATCATGACACTGTTCATGTTCATTGTGGTGGCCAATTTCCTGGGCCTGATCCCGATGAGTTTTTCGACCACATCGCATATCGCGGTGACCGTGGTGATGGCGCTGCTGGTTTTCGTTTCCGTGACCCTGATCGGCTTTTACAAGCATGGCATCGGCTTTCTGAAACTGTTCTGGGTGTCATCGGCCCCCATGGCGCTGCGGCCGGTTCTGGCCATCATCGAGCTGATTTCCTACTTTGTCCGGCCGGTCAGCCATTCCATCCGTCTTGCCGGCAACGTCATGGCGGGCCACGCCGTGATCGAGGTTTTCGCCGCTTTTGCAGCCATTCTGGCGATCGCGCCGCTGTCGCTGCTCGGCATCATTGCAATGTTTGGCATGGACGTGCTTGTCGCATTTGTTCAGGCCTATGTGTTCACCATCCTGACCTGTGTCTATCTGAAAGACGCTTTACATCCGGCACACTAAGTCAGGGTCAGAAATCTTAGCCAATTCCAACGTAAGGAGAATTCACTATGGAAGGCGATATCGTACAAATGGGTGCTTACATCGGTGCCGGTCTGGCCTGTATGGGCATGGGCGGTGCAGCTGTAGGTGTGGGAAGCATCGTCGGCAACTATCTGTCGGGTGCCCTGCGCAATCCGTCTGCCGCAGCCAGCCAGACAGCCATGCTGTTCATCGGCATCGCGTTTTCGGAAGCCTTCGGGATCTTCTCGTTCCTGGTTGCCCTGCTGCTGATGTTTGCGGTCTGATATCCAAACCATCCTTACGGTCGGGCGCGCCTTTCGGGGCCGCCCGGTGTAATTGAGGTTTCAGGAGAACGACATGACAACTGAAGCAATAGACGCTGCAGCCGGACAAGCGGCCGAAATGGCCGAAGCCGCCGGCCACGCTGCCGAGGCGGCGGAAAAAGGCGGTATGCCGCAGCTGGACTTCAGCACTTTCCCGAACCAGATTTTCTGGCTGCTGATCACGCTGGTGGTGGTTTATCTGATCCTGTCGCGCATGGCGCTGCCGCGGATATCGTCGGTATTGGCCGAACGTCAGGGGACGATCACCAATGATCTGGGCGCTGCCGAGGAACTGAAGCTGAAAGCGCAGGAGGCGGAAGCCGCCTATAACAAGGCGCTGGCGGACGCGCGTTCCGAGGCGCAGCGCATTGCGGCCGAGGCCAAAGCGGAAATCCAGGCGGATCTCGACAAGGCCATTGCCAAGGCCGACGCGGAAATCGCGGCAAAATCGGCCGAAGCCGCCAAGGCCATTGCCGCCATCCGCGAAGGTGCGGTGGACAGCGTGAAGGAAGTGGCCGCAGATGTGGCCAAGGATCTGGTAACAGCCTTGGGCGGCAAAGCTGAGGCGCGTACGATCAAGGCCGCAGTTGTTGCCAGGCTGAAAGGGTAGGGACATGAAAAAACTTGCTTTTACAATTCCCGCCCTGGCCGCCTCGCCGGCCTTTGCCTCGGAAACCGGGTTCTTTTCCTTTCGCAACGCAGAATTCGTGGTTGTGGTCGGGTTCCTGCTGTTTGTCGGGGTGCTGGTCTATTTCAAGATCCCGAAAATTCTGGGTGATCTTCTGGACAAACGCGCCGAAAGCATTCGTGCGGATCTGAACGAAGCCAAGGCGCTGCGCGAAGAGGCACAGACCATTCTGGCCAGTTACGAGCGCAAACAGAAAGAAGTGCAGGCCGAGGCGGAAGAAATCGTCAAAGCTGCGAGAACAGAGGCGGAACTGGGGGCGGAGGTTGCCAAGCAACAGCTGAAGGAATCGATCGCCCGCCGGTTGCAGGCCGCAGAAGAACAGATCGCATCGGCGCAGGCGGCGGCTGTGCGTGAAGTGCGCGATCAGGCCGCAACGGTTGCCGTCAGTGCCGCGCGCGAAGTGATTGCCAAACAGATGACGGCCGACAAGGCCAACAAGCTGATTGAAGCCGGCATCAAGGAGGTCTCGGCCAAGCTGCACTGATGCGCTGCGGGTTTCGTTCCCTCGAAGGCAAACTTACCAATACCCGGCCGCCCAGGCCGGGTTTTTCGTTTTGTCTGGATATGCAGGGTAAGCGCCTGTAGTCTGTAATGGACAGAACCCGGGGATATCTGACATGACATTTGAAATCTGGGCACTTTATGTGGCAACGGTTCTTGCATTGATGAGCACCCCCGGACCTAGCCAGTTGCTGATGCTGTCCAACAGTGCATCGCACGGATTCAGGCGGTCTTTGGCCACGGCTGCGGGAGATCTGACGGCAAATGCATTGCAGATGCTTGCAGCGGGGTTTGGCCTTGCAGCCCTTATCGCCACCTCGGGACATGCCTTGTCTGCGATCAAATGGGTCGGGGTTGTCTATCTGACCTGGCTGGGCATCCGCATGATCCGAAAGGCAGATCCCAACAAAACCGGCCAGATGCCGGATTGTGCGCCAATTGCGATAAAGACTCTCTGGTTGCAGGGGTTTGTCACCTCGGCGGCCAACCCGAAGGCCATCGTGTTTTTCGCGGCGCTGTTTCCGCAGTTTATCCAGCCGGATCAGGCCTTCGGGCCGCAGTTCCTGATTCTTTCGGCGACCTATATCGTCATGGACGGCAGTTTCCTGTCGGCCTATGGCGCGGGGGCCGGCTGGATCGCAGAAAAATTCAAGGGACAGACCAGAGCCTGGATTGAGCGCATCGGCGGTGGATTCATGATCGGGGCTGCTGTCCTGCTTGGGATGAAAACCTTGAACGAGCGTTAACGCCTGTCTTGTGCCTTCGGATAATTTCTATTACCAACTCCAAGCCGTCCGTCATCGGGCGGCATGTTCTCAGGGCGGGGTGGAATTCCCCACCGGCGGTAAATCACAGATGTGAAAGCCCGCGAGCGCCCTCCTTTGCGAGGGGTCAGCAGATCCGGTGCAACTCCGGAGCCGACGGTCATAGTCCGGATGGAAGAGAGCGGGATTTGGGCGGTGCCGCTGTGCGTGCCCGATATTTGTCCTGTTTTGCCTTGGGTCTTGTGCGCAAAGGAAAAGGGACGACGCCATGACTCATACGCTGACCACGGGCCGCAGCACGGCCATAACAGGGGCCGTCTGGATGATGGCGGCGGGCCTGTTGTTTGCCATCGACAATACGCTGGTGCAGATGCTGACCATGCAGCAGGGGCAGGCGCCGGCCACGGTGGCGTTCTGGCAATATGCCATTGCCCTGCTGTTTAGCCTGCCGTGGGTGGTGATGCGCCTGCGCGGCGGCGTGTTTTCCAAACGCTGGCCGATGCATATCTTTCGCGTGGTGCTGGCCGCAGCCGGGGTGCAGATGTGGGTCGCGGGGCTGGCCTATGTGCCGATCTGGCAGGCGATTGCGCTGATCATGACCTCACCGTTTTTCGTCACCATCGGCGCGCGGCTGATGCTGGGTGAAAGCGTCGGCATGGAACGCTGGGCCGCGGTATTCGTCGGCTTTATCGGCGGCATGATCATCCTGTCGCCCTGGTCGGACGCCTTTGGCTGGGCCGCATTGCTGCCGGTGGGGGCTTCGTTCCTCTGGGCGATGTCATCGCTTGTCACCAAGGTTCTGACCCGCACCGAAACCGCCGATTCCCTCACCTTTTATCTGCTGGTGTTGCTGACCCCGATCAATGCGCTGCTGGCAGCAAAAAGCGGCTTTGCCATCACCAATACCCAATCCATCTGGCTGATCGTGGCAACCGGGGTGCTGACGGCGGCGGCCAATTACACACTGGTCAAAGCCTACAGCGTGGCCGATGCCGCCTATCTGCAACCGTTCGACCATGTGAAACTGCCGTTCAACGTGCTGCTGGGCTGGGCCGTGTTCGGCTTCCTGCCGGCAGGGGCCATGTGGGTCGGCACCTTCCTGATTGTCGGCGCGTCGCTCTATTTGCTGGGCCGCGAAGCAAGGGGGTAACCTTTCCCCCTTCTTCTTGCCCTAAATACCTGCGCCGCAGGCATTCTACCCGCGCGTCTGTTCCTGTTGCAGCCGCAGGCGCGCCACGGCTTCGTTATGGTCGGCCTTTTGCTGATCGTTCAAGGCGGTGCCAACGTAATCCAGATGCGCCTCGATTGCGGCGCGGGTGCCGGACGGGTCGCGGGCCATCAGGGCGGTGTTGATGGCGCGGTGCTGGTCCAGCAGGGCGCTGCGGGTGGTGCGCTGTTTGAACATCACCTTGCGGTTATAAAATACCCCCTCGCGCAGCAGATCGAACATGGAGCGCATCATATGCAGCATGATCACATTGTGGCTGGCCTCGACGATTGCCAGATGGAATTCGGCGTCCAGCGCGGCCTCTTCGGTGGGGTTGCGTTTGGGGTGGGCGGCTTCCATTTTCAGGAAAATCTGGTTGATCACCTGCAAATCGGTGTCTGATCCCAGGCGGGCGGCGCGCTCGCCTGCCAGCCCTTCCATATCACGGCGAAAATCGAGGTAGTCAAAGACCGCCTCGTCATGGCTGGCAAACAGCTGGATCAGGGCCGGGGAAAAGGCCGAGCCCAGAACATCGGCAATGAAAACCCCGGCCCCCGCGCGACTGACCAGCAGGCCACGGTTTTGCAGATCGGCCAGGGATTCGCGCAGGCTGGGGCGGGATACACCCAACTGGTCCGCCAGATCGCGTTCGGATGGCAACCGTTCACCCGGCCGCAAAATGCCGCGCAGGATCAACAATTCGATCTGGCGAGTCACCGCCTGCGAGAGTTTCTCCGGTTTTATGGTCTGGAATGGCATGACGCGCCCTCTTGCTTGATTGGTCAAAACATATGACCACCTGCCGGGGGCGGCAACAAAAAAGGCCGGATCAATGCCCGGCCTTTTGATATATGCCTCTCCGCCGCTCAGGCGTTCGGGCGAATTATGATCTCGACCCGGCGGTTCTGGGCCCGGCCTTCCGGTGTCAGGTTGGTTGCAACCGGTTCGTCCTCGCCACGGCCGTAGGCACGCACCCGGCCGGGATCGACACCCGCATCCAGCAGAATTGCGGCCACGGCCTGTGCCCGGCGTGTGGACAGGTTCTGGTTGTAACTGGCGGATCCGGTGTTGTCGGTATGGCCGACAATATCGACTGTGGTGTCCGGATAATCCTGCAGGTTGCCGGCGAGCGCGCGCAGATCCCGCTGCAAATCCGGCCGCACGGTGGTTGAATCCAGCGCAAACAGGATGTCCTGCGGCATGGTCACGATCAGTTCCTTGCCGGTGTTGACGATTTTCACGTCATCGTTGCCGATATCGCGGCGCAGGTCTGCGGCCTGCTTGTCCAGGTTGGCGCCGATCAGCCCGCCGACCGCCGCCCCGACGCCGGCGCCCAGAATGGCATTCTTGAGCTTGCCGTCGCCACGGCGCGTGGCGCCGACAGCGCCGCCGATCAGCCCACCGATCAGCGCACCATTCTGCGCCTTCGGGCCGGTGAACTGGCCCGTGTCGGTACACCCTGCAACGGCCAAAGCCCCTGCAGTAACTAAAATCAATGGAGTTTTCATCATCTTTACTGCCTCACTCTTTGGGCCGGTTCTGGCCCTACGTTCCCACTATATTATCTGGTTGGAAAAAGCGAAAAAGCAAGGGACGGAATGCGCAGAAAACCGCCAAGCTGTTCACGATTTGCCGGATCAGCCCGGATTTTGCGGCTGCAAATTGGACAAATCGGACATTTCGGAGGCCTCGGCGCGGGCGGTCTCATAGGCCAGCATGCTGCGTTTGACCGGCAACCCCCAGTGATAGCCGCCAAGGCCACCGGATTTGCGCAGCGCCCGATGGCAGGGGATCAGCCAACTGACCGGATTGCGGCCAACCGCAGTGCCAACGGCGCGCACGGCTTTTGGCTTGCCGATCACCCGGGCAATTTCTGCATAGGTGGTGACGCGGCCAGACGGGATGGAGAGCAGGGCCTCCCAGACCTTGATCTGAAAAGGCGCGCCGATCATGTGCAGTTCGGCCTGTCCCCGACCACAAAAGGCGGCCCTGACCCATGCGGCCAGAGCATCGGGCGCCTCGGTGAAACCGGCCAGAGGCCAGCGTTGTTGCAGATCGGCCATCGCGTGGGCGCGACCGCATTCCGCCGTGAAGGCCATGCCGCACAATCCTTTGTCGGTGGCCATGGCCAGCGCCTCGCCGAAGGGCGAGGAGAACCAGCCGTAGCGAATGGTGAGCCCCTCCCCCTTGCGGGCATATTCCCCCGGACTCATGGCCTCCCACCTTACAAAAAGATCATGCAGACGGCTGGAGCCAGAAAGCCCGAGCGTGTCGGCGGCATGCAATGTGGTGAACCGATTGCGCATCAACGATTTTGCGTGACCCAGCGCCAGATATTGCTGATAGCGTTTCGGAGAAACCCCGACCCAGCGGCTGAACAGGCGCTGGAAATGCGCCGGACTCATCTGCATTTTCCGGGCAAGGTCCTCAAGCGATATCGGCCCGCTGCCGCTGTCTCTTGCCGCGTCCATGATCTCGATCGCGCGTTTCATGACGCCGAAATGATAGGGGGTTTGGTCTGGCATGTTCGCTCCTGGATGAGCAAATATCATAGACCGGCCGGCCCGGGGCGGTCGATCCGAATCTTGCGACAAATCCGGCGCTTGCCCTGCTGCCTGCCAGAGGGCATACCGATGGCATGAGCAAACAGATTGATTACAGCACCATTTACGAGATGTTTCGCCGGTTTCACGAGTTGGAGCCGGACCCGAAGAGCGAACTGCAGTACACCAACGCCTATACCTTGCTGGTTGCGGTGGCGCTGAGTGCGCAGGCAACCGATGTCGGGGTGAACAAGGCGACGCGCAATCTGTTCCCGATCGCGGATACGCCACAGAAGATGCTGGATTTGGGCGAAGCCGGATTGATTGAACATGTAAAGACCATCGGCCTGTTTCGCCAGAAGGCAAAGAACATCATCAGGATGAGCCGGATACTGGTGGACGAATACGGTGGCGAGGTTCCGTCGTCACGCGCGGCGCTGGTAACCCTGCCGGGTGTGGGGCGCAAAACCGCGAATGTGGAGCTGAACGTCTGGTTCCACCAGCCGACAATGGCGGTGGACACCCATATTTTCCGGGTTGCCAACCGCACCGGTATCGCACCGGGCAAGGATGTGCTGGCGGTTGAACTGGCGCTTGAGGATCAGGTGCCTGCCCCCTATCAGCTGCATGCGCATCACTGGCTGATCCTGCACGGGCGCTATACCTGCAAGGCACGCAAACCCATGTGTGCAAACTGTATCATTCGGGACCTGTGCCCATACGAGGACAAGAATCTATGACAAAGAAATATCAGGTGGTCGGCATCGGCAATGCGATGGTGGATGTGCTGACGCATATGGACGAGGATTTTCTGCTGGCCGAGGGGATCGAGAAAGGCATCATGCAACTGATCGACCGGCAGCGGGCGGTTGATCTGTATGGCAAGGTTGGCCCGGCGATCGAGATGTCCGGCGGGTCAGCGGCCAACACCATTGCCGGGATTGCCCATCTGGGCGGGGCCTGTGCCTATGTCGGCAAGGTGCGTGATGATCAGCTTGGCGCAATATTTGCCCATGATCTGCGGGCACAGGGGGCCGATTATGAAACCCGGTTTGCCCCGGCCGATGCCGAGCAGGAAACCGGGCGCTGCATTGTCATCGTGACACCGGACGGCGAACGGTCGATGAACACCTATCTGGGGGTGACGGAGCATTTGCATCCGTCAGATATTGACGAAAGCCAGATGGCACAGGCGGAATGGATTTTTCTGGAAGGCTATCGCTTTGACGGGCCGGACAGCCACGCGGCCTTTGCCAAGGCGATTGCGGCCTGCAAACAGGCGGGCGGCAAGGTGTCGATTACCCTTTCTGATCCGTTCTGCATTGACCGGCATCGTGCGGCCTTTGCCAGGATGCTGCGTGAGGATGTCGATCTGCTGTTTTGCAACCGGGCCGAGATGACCTCGATGTATCAGACCGATGATCTGGATGCGGCCCTGGACTTGGCGGCGGAAGAGGTGGACATCATCGCCTGTACCGACAGCGAAAAGGGCGCCTATATTGTGGCGGGCGGGCAGCGCTGGCACGCCCCGGCCGTCCCCACCAGGATCGTTGATGCCACAGGTGCGGGTGACCTGTTTGCCGGGGCATTTCTGTGGGGACTGACGCATGGATATGACCCGCAAACCAGCGGCCGCATGGGCTGTGTGGCGGCCAGCGAGGTGATCAGCCACCTGGGGGCCCGGGTCGAGAAAGACCTGAAAGAGCTGTTCGTAGCGTCAGCGCTGATTTAGCGCCTGTTTCCCTTGTTCTTCAAGGGGTTCTGTGCCTTGCTCATCGCGGGGCCTGTTGCCCCTGTGGAGCGACAGGCCAGCTATCATGCCTTCGGCGAGGATATTTGGACCATTTGGAATGGCAGGGTTTCTTGTTCTACAAACGATCCGCGTGCAGGGCAGGGCACAGACAGAATCAGGCTGTCGGCGGGCGGTATCACGTGCCGGGCGGGTTTTTGGCCAGGCCCGATGCCAAGGCCATGAATGTCTTGATCAGTTTGCGGTTCTGCCGCTCTTTCATGCAGATCAGGGCTTCGTGCATCATCGGCACTGGCGCGGGCAGGTCAATTGTGGCCAAGCGTTCATCCGGAGCGAATTCTGCGGTGGAAACAAAGCCGATCCCGTTTCCGGCGGCGACGATTTCGCGGACGGCTTCGCGGCCCTCGGCCTCGATCGCTGGCGTCAGGGTCACGCCGCAGGCTTTGGCGGCCTCTTCCAGTTTCTGGCGGGTTTTTGACCCTTTTTCGCGCATGACCAACGGTAGTGTGGCCAGTTGCCGATAGTCGGAGAGCACCAGATTCTGGTGCTCGCCTCTCCGGGAAGCGAAGGCAACCAGCGGCGTTTCATCCAGCGGCAGGACCTTGAGATCATGCGCCTTGATCACCTCTCCGAGCACGCCGATATCCGCCCGGTAGGCATAAAGCGCATCAATCACCTCTTGCGAATTGCCGACCTTCAGCGAAATCCGGATGCCCGGATAATGTGACTGAAATATCCGAAGAACCGATGTGACGTGATAGGCCGAATCGACGATCATGCGCAGCTCTCCGGCCCGAAGCGCCTGGGATTCGGTCAGAAAATCCAGGGCCTGCTGTTCGTTGTCAAACAGCCGGTTGGTAATTTCCAGCAGTTGCTTGCCTTTCTCCGTCAGGCTGACCTGCCGCTTGTGGCGGTCAAACAGCAGGATGTCATATTCATCCTCCAGTTTGCGTACCTGATCGGAAATGGCGGGCTGGGTCAGAAACAGGGCCTCGGCCGCGCGGGAAAACCCGCCATGTATGGCGACATGATGAAAGGCGCGGAGCTGAACGTAGCGCATGGCATTTCAATCCATAATTACAATTTATAGAATGATCTAAAATACCGATTTTACAAATAGTTTTTTCTGGGCGACGATTTGTATGGTCTATCATCAGGATCTCACTGCAGGACAAACCAATGCCAAAAACAAAATCCGCCTTGCCGGCGCCGCATCTGGGCGAGCCCTATTTGCTGACCCCCGGCCCGCTGACCACATCCTGTGCGGTGAAACAGGCCATGCTGCGCGACTGGGGCAGTTGGGATGGCGATTTTCGTGCTATCACGGCCGAAATGCGCCAGATGCTGCTGGAGATGATCAATGATACCAAAGGCGAATTCGACTGCGTGCCGATGCAAGGCAGCGGCACCTTTTCGGTCGAGGCGATGCTGGCCAGTTTCACCCCGCGCGACGGCAAGGTTCTGGTGCTGTCCAACGGCGCCTATGGCAAGCGGATCGCGCAAACGCTGGACTATCTGAACCGCGACCATGTGGTGATCGACAAGGGCGATTACATGCCGCCGCGCGGGGACGAGGTAACAGCCGCCCTGCGCGCTGATCCCGCCATCACCCATGTAGTCGTGGTGCATTGCGAAACCAGTTCCGGCATCCTGAACCCCGTCGCGGAAATCTCGCAGGCGGTGTATGCCGAGGGCCGCAAGCTGCTGATCGATTCGATGAGCGCCTTTGGGGCAATCCCTCTGGACGTTGACAAAATACGCTTTGAAGCAATGGTGTCCTCGGCCAACAAATGTATCGAGGGCGTGCCCGGTTTCGGCTTTGTCATCGCCCGCAAGGATGAATTGCAGGCCGCCAAGGGGCGCAGCCATTCCCTCAGCCTCGATCTGCACGCGCAATGGGCGCATATGAACAAGACCGGCCAGTGGCGGTTTACCCCGCCGACTCATGTTGTCGTGGCCTTTCTGGAGGCCCTGAAGGCGCACCGCGCCGAAGGCGGTGTTGCGGGGCGCGGGGCACGCTATGCCGACAACCGTGATGTGCTGGTTGAAGGAATGCGCAGCCTCGGGTTTGAAACCCTGCTCAAGGACCGCTGGCTGTCGCCCATCATCGTCACCTTTTTCTGTCCTGCGCACAAAGCCTTTGATTTCAATGTTTTCTACGAGGCGATGAAGCGCAAAGGCTTTATCATCTACCCCGGGAAACTGACCGTGGTTGACAGTTTCCGCCTCGGCTGCATCGGCCAGATGGACGCCAATGTGATGCGGCGGGTGGTGCAGGCCGCCAAGGAATGCCTGAACGAAATGGGCGTGCCGGATGCGGCCCCGCCTGAACAAGCCCTGATCGAGCGCGCCAGACTGGCCGCATAACCAACGATTGACGTAACCCAAGGAAACATGAAAATGAGCCATTTCGGAAACTACACATATTCCCGCAGCTATCGCGGCAAGGTTCAGGCGCTGGTGCTGGACTGGAGCGGCACCATCGCCGACGCCTATGTCATCGCCCCGGCGGTGGTGTTCGTCGAGGTGTTCAAGAACCAGGGCGTCGAGATTTCGATGGAAGAGGCCCGCGGCCCGATGGGCCTGCGCAAGGATCTGCACATCAAAATGCTGACCGAGGATCCGGTGATCGCCGAACGCTGGAAGGCGGTCAAAGGCAAGTATCCCGACCAGTCCGATGTCGATGCGATGTTCAAGGATTTCGTGCCCGCACAACTGGATTGCCTGCGCAAATACACCACAATCCTGCCCGGCGTTAAGGACGTGCTGGTCAATCTGCAAAAGCAGGGGCTGAAAATCGGTGCCTCGACCGGTTTTGTGCGCTCGATGGTGGACATCCTGCTGGAAGACAGCATCAAACAGGGTTTCACCCCTGACGCCACTGTCGCCGGTGACGAGGTGATCAACGGCGCCCGCCCTGCGCCGCATATGGTGTGGAAAAATCTGGACCTGATGAACATCTCGGAAATCAAATCGGTGGTGAAATGCGATGATACGGTTTCCGGCGTCGGCGAAGCCCTGAACGCGGGGTGCTGGGGCGTTGGTCTGGTACGTTACTCCAACTACATGAATATCAATTCGCTGGAGGAAGAAGCGACATTATCCGAGGCGGAAATCCAGCGCCGCATGGATCACACCCGAAAAATTCTGGCGCAGTCCGGCGCGCATTATGTTATTGATTCACTGGTGGACCTGCCGGCCGTGATCGACGACATCAACGCCCGTCTGGCACGTGGCGAAAAGCCATGAGAATCAGCGGCAAGGCCTGCGGGCCTTGCCGGGTTTTCCGAATACAGGCGCTCTATGGTTGTTTGGTGTGCCGAGCATCGGAAGAAAAGTTGATTAAATTTCATTCAGCATGAGATGGAGTGAAACAATCTGAACAAAATGCTTTCAAATTCGCAAAACTATCATAAACTCGAATTACAACACCTGAAAACAGGGGCGGGACTGATCCGGAATTTTCCGAACCGATCCCAAAGCAACAGAAAGGGAGATCGACTATGTTAAATCTGAAATCCTTCGCACTCGCGTCGGTGCTGGCGATTGGCGCCACGGCAACCGCCATGGCGGCTGAACTGACGGTTTATACTGCCGTGGAAGCAGAAGACCTGAAGCGGTATGCGGATGCCTTCAACGCGGACCATCCGGATATTACCATCAACTGGGTGCGTGATTCGACTGGCGTGATCACAGCCAAGCTGTTGGCGGAAAAAGATAATCCGCAGGCAGATGTTATCTGGGGGCTTGCCGCCACATCGCTGCTGCTGATGAAAAGCGAAGACATGCTGGAGCCTTATGCGCCCGCCGGTGTCGAAAAACTTGACCCCAAGTTTGTCGACAATTCCACCCCGCCAACCTGGACAGGAATGGATGCCTGGGTTGCGGCCGTTTGCTACAATACGGTTGAAGGCGAAAAGAACGGCGTTCCGGCACCGACCAGCTGGAAGGATTTGACCAAGCCGGTTTACAAAGGTCATGTGATCATGCCGAATCCGAATTCCTCGGGCACCGGTTTCCTGGATGTATCAAGCTGGTTGCAGATGTTTGGCGAGGAAGGCGGCTGGGAATACATGGACGCGCTGCATGAAAACATCTCGCGCTATACGCATTCCGGTTCTGCGCCCTGCAAACTGGCGGCTTCTGGTGAAACGACAGTTGGTGTTTCCTTTGCGTTTCGCGGTGCAAAATCCAAGGCGGCCGGGGCACCGATCGAGATTATCGTTCCGACCGAAGGTGTGGGCTGGGATATGGAGGCCACGGCAATTGTTGCCGGCACCGACGATCTGGAAGCTGCGAAAACCCTGGTGGACTGGACGGTAACGAAAAAGGCCAATGAGCTTTATAACAGCGGCTATGCCGTTGTGGCCTATCCGGGTGTGGCAAAACCGGTCAAGTTCTTCCCCGAAGGGCTGGTGGATGCGATGATCGACAACGATTTCGAGTTTGCCGCCAACAACCGCAGCGCCATTCTGGCCGAGTGGGCCAAGCGCTATGACGGGAAATCCGACCCGAAATAGGGGCGGACAGTTTTTCGGAAGAAACGTGAGGGGGCCGTGGTTTCGGCCCTCTCTGTTCGCACATGAAGCCGGCCCAAAACGCAACTTGCCTGTCCGGGCCATGGGGAATGCACATGCTGGACATAACAACACAGACACAAAAACCTTATCTGGAAATCAGGGACCTGTGGAAAAAGTTCGGGGATTTTATCGCCCTGCGGGATATTTCGCTTGAGGTGATGGAGGGGGAATTCCTGTGCTTTCTTGGGCCGTCCGGCTGCGGCAAAACCACGCTTCTGCGGGCGATTGCCGGGCTTGATCTGCAAACCTCTGGGACGGTTTCCCAGGCGGGCAGGGATGTTTCGAACCTGCCGCCTGCGATGCGTGATTTCGGCATTGTGTTTCAGTCTTATGCGCTGTTTCCCAACCTGACAATCGAACGCAACATTGCCTATGGGCTGGAAAACCAAGGGCGGCCCAAGGCCGAGATTTCCGCCCGCGTGACCGAGTTGCTGGCGCTGGTCGGCCTGCCTGAACAGGGCAAGAAATACCCGGCGCAACTGTCTGGCGGCCAGCAACAGCGCATTGCTCTGGCGCGCGCCATTGCCACCAATCCCGGCCTGTTGTTGCTGGATGAACCGCTTTCGGCGCTGGATGCCAAGGTGCGGGTGCATTTGCGTCACGAGGTCAAGGAGTTGCAGCGCAAGCTGGGTGTGACAACGGTGATGGTCACCCATGACCAGGAGGAAGCCCTTTCCATGGCGGACCGGATCGTGGTGATGAACCACGGCACCATTGAGCAGGTGGGCACGCCGCTGGAAATCTACCGGGAGCCGGAAACCCTGTTTGTTGCCGATTTCATTGGCGCAATGAACCAGATCCCTGCGGTTGTCGAGGAAGCAGGCAAGATCAGGGTCGGAACCTGTGTTCTGCAATCAGAGCACAATGTCTTTGATCATGGGACGGCGGTGATTGCCGCCATTCGGCCGGAGGATATTACCCCCATGGCCGACGGGGTGGACGACGCGGATGCCTTGCCGGCAAATGTCGAAACGATGGAGTTCCTGGGCTCGTTTTATCGGGCATCCCTGTCTTGCCCGGATCTGGGAAATATTTCGCTGATGGCGGATTTTTCCATCAACGCGGTGCGCCGGGTGGATATTTCCCTGGGCAAATCCCTGCGAGTAAAAATACCGGCTGACAGGCTCAAGGCGTTTCCGGCGCAGCAGGGTGCCCAAGCATGAGTACGATCGACGACATCCCCCGGCCGTTTGTCAAGCCCAGGCTGGGCAAGGATGACTGGATACAGCGCGGGTTCATGGCTGTTATTGCGCTTTACCTGATTGTCGCGCTGGCATTGCCGCTATATGCGATGCTGTCCAAGGCGTTTTCCACCTATACATTCGATTTGTCGCAATACGAGGTGCAGGTCAGCGATGAAGATGGTCACTTTACCAAGCCGGTAGAGAATATTGCCAATCTGAACGCGCGGTTCGATCCGCCGGTGATTGGTGCCGGATCAACCAACAGCAACGGGCGGCAAAAGCTGACCGGCCTGTTTCCCGATTTCAGTTTTCGCAGCCCGGTGATGTACCGGTTTCGCGGCACATCGCCTGAGGCGGTGTATCTGGTCGGATCCGAGCGCCATACCGGCCCGGAATGGCTGGAACTGGATTCCAATACTTTCCGACGCGTGGTGATCCGACCGGTAAAACATGTGGGCCTGGCCAATTTTACCACCTATTTTTCAACACCGGCCCTGACACAGTCGGTCAGAAATTCGCTGTGGATTGCGACCATTTCCACCATTATCACGGTGACTCTGGCCTTTTGGTTCGCCTATGCGCTGGCGCGCAGTTGCATGCGCTTCAAGGGTGTGTTCCGCATGGTGGCGATGCTGCCGATCCTTGTGCCTTCGCTGCTGCCGGGCATTGCGCTGGTCTATCTGTTCGGCAATCAGGGCATGTTGAAATCTTTCCTGATGGGGGAAACGATATATGGCCCGATCGGTATTGTTCTGGGCTCGGTTTTTTTCACCTTTCCGCATGCGATGATCATCATTTCAACGGCGCTGGCGATTTCTGATGCGCGGCTTTACGAGGCAGCGGTTTCGCTGAAGGCCAGCCGCTGGAAAACATTCTGGACCGTCACCATCCCCGGCGCCCGTTACGGCCTGTTTTCCGCGGCTTTTGTGGTGTTCAATCTGGTGATCACCGATTTCGGCCTGCCAAAGGTCATCGGCGGCAAATTCAACGTGCTGGCGGTGGATATCTACAAGCAGGTGATCGGCCAGCAGAATTTTGAAATGGGGGCTGTGGTTTCCGTCGTGCTGCTGGTGCCGGCCATGCTGGCCTTTGCCATTGACCGGCAGATGCAGAAAAAGCAGGTGGCATTGTTGTCGGCGCG
This sequence comes from Marinosulfonomonas sp., assembly GCA_026984915.1. Taxonomy (GTDB): domain Bacteria; phylum Pseudomonadota; class Alphaproteobacteria; order Rhodobacterales; family Rhodobacteraceae; genus WFVA01. The sequence continues at coordinate 22,254 of JALSRG010000100.1, forward strand.
CTCTGTTGTCTTTGAACCCAAACCCAACCGCAAGATGGACCGCATCTTCTTTGCCTATACGGTGCTGGTTTCCATTTTCATTGCCGGCATCATTGGCGTTTGCCAGTTTGCCGCCCTGATCAAGTTCTGGCCCTATGACCTGAGCCTTTCGCTGCACAATTACAACTTTGACCTGATGGATGGCGGTGGCTGGGGATCCTACAAAAACTCGATTGTGCTGGCGGTTCTGACGGCGGTGATCGGCACCGTGGTGGTGTTTCTGGGGGCCTATATGGTGGAGAAAACCAAGGGTTTTGAAAAGGGACGGGCGCTGTTTCAGATGCTGGCGATGCTGCCGATGGCCATTCCCGGCATGGTGCTGGGGCTTGCCTATATCTTTTTCTTCAACAACCCGGCCAACCCGCTTAATTTCATTTATGGAACAATGATCATTCTGGTGGTGTCGACCGTGACCCATTTCTATACGGTTTCGCACCTGACGGCGGTGACGGCGTTAAAACAGATGGATACCGAGTTCGAATCGGTTTCGGCCTCGCTAAAGCAACCGTTTCACAAGCTGTTCCGGCAGGTAACCGTACCGGTGTCGATGCCGGCAATTCTGAATATTTCCATCTATCTGTTCGTCAACGCCATGACCACGGTTTCAGCGGTGGTGTTCCTGTATTCGACCGATACGGCGCTGGCCTCGATTGCGGTTCTGAATATGGATGACGCGGGGGATATCGCCCCGGCCGCAGCGATGGGGATGATGATTTTCTACACGAATGCCGGCGCACGCATTCTGCATGCGCTGGCTTCGCGCGGGATACTCAAGCGGTCGGAAGCCTGGCGCAAGGGTGACTGACCCGAAGAAGGCACGGGGCAAAAAAGGGCACGGGGCAAACCCGCCCGAAAACGGGCGGCGCCGCAAAGTGTTACACCGGGTCTTCTTTGCCGAGATGCACGTTCTTGTAGTAGGAATAGAGCGGCGGCAACAGCAGCAGGAAAATGATCACCCACATCACTTTGGCAATCGGGCTTTCGATGAAAATCCAGGGAGACCCCTTGCCGATGATCATGCCCTGGGTAAAGCCGCCCTCGGCGATCGGGCCAAGGATAAGCCCGAGAATGAGCGCCTCAAGCGAATAGCCGAGCTTTTTCAGGATCAGACCGCCCAATGCAAAGGCGATCATCAGATAGACATCAAATACGGCGTTGTTCAGGGCGTAAGACCCCAACACGGCAAAAGCCCCGACCACCGGCACCATCAGGGCGGGCGGCACCAGGGCAATGCGAGCCAGATAGGGTGCAAAGCCAAGCCCGACCAGCAGGAACACCCCGTTTGCCACGAACAGCGACAGGATGAACGGGTAGGTGCGATCAGCGTATTCGGTAAACAGTTCCGGCCCCGGTATCATCCCCTGAATGATAAAGGCCCCCATCAGGGCGGCGGCAACGGAATTGCCGGGAATGCCGAGTGTGAGCGTGGGTACCAGTGAGCCGCCAACACAGCCGTTGTTGCCGCTTTCGGCGGCGGCGATGCCTTCGGGATTGCCTTTGCCGAACAGTTCTTTGGCCCGCGAAATGCGTTTTGACAGGTTGTAGGATATGAACGCCGCGATGGTGGCGCCTTCGCCCGGCAGGATGCCGATCACGGTGCCGGTCCCCGACCCCAGTGCGATATGCTTGCCAATGCCCTTGGGCAGGGGTTCACGTTTTTGGGTTTTATGCAGGGTTGATGTGTCGATTTCGTGCTGGTGCATCCCGGCAAGTTCCAGCATCTGGATCATTGAAAACAGGCCAATGAGGGCGGGCATGAAATCAATGCCGTCAATCAGTTCGATCAGACCGCCGGTATAGCGCAGACTGCCGGACATATCGTCGGTGCCGACAATGGCGATGATCATCCCCAGAAGGCCGGCGATCAGGGCTTTGATCAGCGAACTGTTTTCATCGGCAATGGAAATGATCCCCGCCAGCCCCATCAGCGCCAGGAGAAATGTTTCGGCTGGCCCGAACGCCAGTGCCTGACGCGCGAGAAGTGGCGCAAACATAAGCAGAATGAAGACCGAGAAGGTCCCCCCGACAAAAGACGCAACCACGGAAACCTTCAGGGCAAGGCCGGCGTGGCCTTTGCGGCTCATCGGGTAGCCTTCGATCGCCGTGGCGACAGCGGCGGGCGTGCCGGGTGTATTCAGCAGAATGGCGGGGATCGAGCCGCCATACATGGCGCCGCAATAGATGCCGCCCAGCAGCATGAGGCCAGCGGTTGGATCCATCGTATAGGTGAAGGGCACCAGCAGCCCGACAGCCATGGTTGCGGTCAGCCCCGGCATGCCGCCGATGGCAACACCCGCTGTGGTGCCGATGGCGATGGTCAGAAGTGAACTGAAGGTGAAAACGACTGCAATATGTTCAAGCATGGAAAAGCGCCATTAGAAATTGATGCCGGGCAGGTTGACAGCCAGCAGTTTCACAAAAACGAGATAGACGAAAAGCAGCACACCAACGGTTGTCAGACCGATGACAACAGGCCGGCGATAACCAAGCATGATGGCAACAACCGGTATGAAAACGGCTGCGGGGATAAAGAACCCGAGTGGCTCAAACGTCAGCGCAAACACGATCAGTGCGGCCAGAAGGCCAAGGAACCGCGGCATGTTTTCCGTCAGGACAAGCCTGTTGTGGCTGCGGTCCTTGTAGAGGCTGTGCGCCAGTTGCACGGTTGACAGAAGGCCGATGAAAACCGCCAGAAACCGGACGTATTTGGCGGATGTCGTTTTTGCAATTCCGGGGTAATTGGCTGTGCTGATATAAAGCAGCACAGCCATTACGATGAACAGCGCCAGTATGGCGCGGTCAGCGGTTTTTTTGGTCATTACCAGGGGGCTTTGTCGTAAACAGCCTTGGTCTGGGCCATCAGATCCTTCAGATAGGCCAGATAGTCAGGACCAGTCATCGGCAGCAGGAAGATCGAGCCGGTTTTGGCCTTTTCCTGAAATTCGTCGGTGGCCATGACCTCGGCCAGCATGGTGTCAAGCCGGGTTTGAATAGCCTCGTCAATTCCGGCCGGGGCAACAAAGCCGCGTGTGGCGCGCATGAAAACCTCATAGCCCTGTTCCTTGGCCGTCGGCATATCCGGCAGGTGCTCGTCGCGCTCTTCGGTGAGCAGGGCGATGATGCGTGCATCGCCAGCCTGGTGCTGTTTGATCATCTGCGAAAGGTTCATGAAGGCCGCATCCACATGGCCGCCAAGAATGGCAGCCTTTTGTTCGGTGGACCCTTTGGTGGGCAGCAGGTTGAAGGTGACGCCCGTGGCCGATTCAAAGGATTTTGCCGCCAGAAAATCGTCTGAACCAATGCCGTTGACGGCAACGGTCAGTGCGTTTGCCTTGGCTGCGGCCGCCAGATCAGCCATGGATTTGATCGGGCTGTCCTTGGGGACAACGACAATCGCCGGATCCTGAGCGGTGTTGCCCATGATATGAAAGCTGTCGAGCGTATATTTTGCGCGTCCCGAAACGATATGGGCGACCAGTTGCGGCGTAAATACCAGACCGATTGTGTGGCCATCCGGTGTCGCGCGGGCAATGGCCTCAAATCCTTTTTGGCCCCCCGACCCAGGGATGTTCTTGATGATGAATTCAAACCCATCGTAGTTCTTTTCGGCGACTTCGGTAAACAGACGTGCTGTGCGGTCGGTTGAGCCGCCAGCTTTTGAGGGTACGATAATTGTGACCGGCTTTGACGGGTATTCTGCAATGGCGGCGGTGGTTGTCAGGCCCAGTGCCACGACAATTCCGGCCAGAATGGATTTCTTGAACATATTGTTTATCTCCCTGTTTTTTCTTTTGTGCTGACGCACTTTCGTGCGGCAACCGCTATTTCATCGGGCACAATCAACCCTGCGCCAGCGTTTCGCGTTTGCCACTTTAGCAACAAACATCCGCTGTCAGGCAACAGGCAGGCCGGTTTTTTGGTTAACAGTATTACAAAGAGCGCCCCGACGCACCGCCGTCAGGCGGCAAGGCCCTTGTTCCCGACGTTCAGAAACTTTTTGCGGCGGTCCTTCAAAATCGCCTCGGGTTTCTTCTTTTCCAGTCCTTTCAGGGCGGTTTCAACAGCTTTACCGACATTTTCGATGGTTGATGGCCGGTCGCGCTGCGCGCCGCCAACGGGCTCATGAACAATGGCATCGACGATCCCCAGATTTTGCAAATCCTGGGCTGTCAGACGCAGGGCCTCGGCCGCCTCACGCATTTTTTCCGCGTCCTTCCATAGAATCGATGCGCATCCTTCCGGCGAAATGACCGAATAGATCGAGTGTTCCAGCATGATCAGCCGGTTTGCGGTTGCCAGCGCCACCGCCCCGCCGGAGCCACCTTCGCCGATGATGACCGATACCAGCGGCACCCTGAGTTGCAGGCATTTTTCGGTTGAGCGGGCGATCGCCTCGGACTGGCCGCGTTCCTCGGCGCCTTTGCCGGGATAGGCGCCGGGGGTGTCCACCAGCGTGATCACCGGCAGACCGAACCGGTCGGCCAGATCCATCAGCCGGATGGCCTTGCGGTATCCTTCAGGGCGGGCCATGCCGAAATTGCGCTCGATCCGTGATTTTGTATCATGCCCTTTTTCCAGGCCGATCACCACCACAGGCCGGTCGTTGAACCGGCCCAACCCGCCCATGACGGCGTGGTCGTCCGCAAAATTACGATCCCCGGCAAGAGGCGTGTATTCGGTGAACAGGGCATTGATATAGTCGCGGCAATGGGGCCTGTCGGGGTGGCGCGCCACCTGGCATTTGCGCCACGGTGTCAGATCCTTGTAAAGGTTTTGCAGCATGGCTTCGGCTTTGGCATCCAGTGCGGCCGCCTCTTTTTCAACATCCATGTCCTCGTTTTGGCGGGCCAGTGCACGCAGTTCTTCGGCCTTGCCTTCGATCTCGGCCAGAGGCTTTTCGAAATCCAGATAATTGTTCATGCTGTTCTCCGGGGTCGTGTTGCCCGATATATGACGGTGCAGAGGCTGATTTGCAACGGGGGCAGTTCGGCAAGATTTGTCAAGTGCGGGCATGGCAGGGTGATTTGCGGAACCAACCGGGGTGTGAGATGGCAAATGCATATGAAAAACGTCTGCTGCGGGTGCTGGAATACATCCACGCCAATCCGGCGGGCGATCTGTCGCTGGACAGGCTGGCGGACGTGGCGGCGATGAGCCGGTTTCACTGGCATCGGGTGTTTCATGCGATGACCGGCGAGACCTGCGCCCAGGCCACACGGCGGATCCGGCTGCATCGGGCAGCCTGCTGGCTGGTGCAGACGGATGATCCGGTGGCCGAAGTGGCCAGGCGTTGCGGGTATCCGTCGGCGCAAAGTTTCACCCGCGCCTTTGGCCAGGTGTTTGGCATGTCCCCCGGCAAGTTCCGCAAACGCGGTGATCTGACATCACCATCCCTGTATCTCAGAAAAGGAGAATACCCCGTGTTTCCCGTTGAAATCATCACCACCCGGCCCCGTCGTCTGGCCGCCATGGCGCATAAAGGCCCCTATCTGGAAATTGGCGCTGCATTCCAGCAGGTTGCCAGTATTTTTTCGGCCCGTAACCTGTGGCCAAAGGCGCAGGGAATGGTCGGGATCTATTACGATGATCCCGGCCTGGTTGCGCCCGAAAACCTGAACAGCCATGCAGGTGTAATTGTGGGTGACGGGTTTGAAATGCCTGAGAACCTGGAAGATGTGCAAGCGCCCGGCGGGCGCATGGCGGTGATGCATTACAAGGGTCCATATGCCGGCCTGAAGGCGGCCTATGATTATCTGTTTGGGGAATGGTTGCCGAATTCGGGCAATGAGCCGCGCGATGCGCCCAGTTTCGAGGTTTATCTGAATGATCCGATGGATACTGCGCCAGATGATCTGCTGACGGATATCTGCGTTCCCCTGCAGGAAGAGGGATAGCCGAATGAAGCCGGGTGCCGACCCTGATATTGTCAATCCCGAAATTGCAGCGTTTTTTGCCGACTGTCCAAGAGAGGCGCGCCTCGGGCTGATGCAATTGCGGGCGCTGATTTTCGAGGTTGCAGGGGGGCTCCCGGCCGTTGGTCCGCTTCATGAGGCATTGCGCTGGGGTCAGCCGGCCTATCTGACAGCGGCAACCGGCGCTGGCACGACGCTGCGCCTGGGGGTGCCCAAAGCCGGAGGATTTGCCCTGTACGCGCATTGCCGCACGACGGTGATTGCGACATTTGCCGACAGGTTTGCTGACGATTTTTCCTATGAGGGAAACCGGGCGGTGCTGTTTCAGGCAAGCGCAGAAATCCAGCCGGAAAAGCTTTCATTGCTGATTGTTCATGCGCTGACCTATCATCTCAGAGCCTGAGCCCCAGACGCAGGGCACTCTCGGGTGAGGTCAGCACCGGCGGCGCATCGGGCAAGAGCGGGGCTGCCACGCTCATGCTGGCCTGGGCCAGCACCACGGCGCGGGTATCGGGAAAGGTGGCCATATGGGTACGGATGGCATCGGCGATGGCCGCGGCAAATCCGACTTCATCCCCGGTCTCGAACGCGGGCCAGGCGTCGGCAATTTCAAGGGCGCGGATTTTCGGGCTGTGGCCCTCGGCGCGCAGGGCGTCGGACAACAACGCCATGCTCGGCGCACAGGTGCTCTCAAGGCAATAGGCCATCAGCACTGGCGTACCCAGCCGCGCCGCGGCCTGCATCATCGGGCGATCAATGCGGATTGCACCGGCTTTCTCGGCCAGTGGACCAAGTGTTGTGCAGGTACACAGCACCGGCGCGTCCTGCGCCTGCATGAACGCCTGAAAGGCCATTTCCAGATCGGGACTTAGCCCTTTGGCACGGGCCTGTGTCAACCATTCAGGACGGATGTGATGTTGCAGCAGCTTGCCGGGGGCGATCCGGTCGCACAGGGCGTCAAAGCGTGCCACATGCGCCTCTGACGTGTGCAGCAGCACCAGATCAGCCCCCGGATCAGCCCCCGAATCAGCCATTGATCATTTCGGCCTGACGCACGATGACTTCGGCCTGTTTGATGCTGGCAATATCGACAAGGCGGCCCTTGTAGACGGTGGCGCCTTCGCCGTTCTTTTTGGCTTGCTCCATTGCTGCGAGAATTTCGCGGGCTTCATTTACCTGTTCTTCGGAGGGGGTAAAAACCTGGTTGGCCAGCGCGATCTGTTTCGGGTGGATCGCCCACTTGCCGACCATGCCCAATGTGGCGGAGCGGCGCGCCTGCGCAATGAACCCTTCATCATCCGAGAAATCCCCGAACGGCCCGTCCACCGGCAACACCCCGTGGCTGCGGCAGGCGGCGACGATGGCGGCCTGTGCCCAGTGCCACGGATCGGCCCAGTATTTCGCGCCCTCGTGCAGCATATAATAGTTTTCCTGCGTGCCGCCGATGCCGGTGGTTTGCATCCCCATGCTGGCGGCGAAATCGGCCGCGCCAAGGCTCATCGCCTGCAGGCGGGGGCTGGCGGCGGCGATTTCCGCGACATGGGCAATGCCGGCGGCGCTCTCGATGATCACTTCAAAGCTGATCTTTTTCTTGCGCCCCTTGGCGGCCTCAACCGCGGTGACCAGGGCATCCACGGCGTAGATATCGGCGGCATTGCCTACCTTGGGGATCATGATCTGGTCTAGCCGTTCATCCGCCTGTTCCAGCAGGTCCACCACATCGCGGTACCAGTAAGGCGTGTCCAGCCCGTTGATCCGCACGCTGAGATATTTGTTGCCCCAATCAATATCGCCGATGGCCTCTATCACGTTGTTGCGGGCGCTTTGCTTGTCATCCGGGGCGACGCTGTCTTCGAGATCGAGATTGATCACGTCGGCAGCACTTGCTGCCATCTTTTCAAAGATCGCCGGGCGCGAGCCGGGGCCGAACAACTGGCAGCGGTTGGGGCGGGCAGGGGGGCTGGGCTGGATGCGAAAGCTCATGTTTGCAAGACCTCTTGGCAATGATATTTCGTAGGCATGTGCCTGTTGGATATTATATTGCGTAAGGGTCAGCAAGCGCCGTATGCAAGCGGGAATCGCCGGCCACGGCTACGGGTGAAGCTTGTGAAATATTTCCGTTTTGACGCAGAAAGTTCTGCGATTCTGGCGAAAAGGCTAGAACCCTCCTGAAAAATTCGATCTGAGCGCGAAAATTGCGAGAATCTTTTGCACGGTCTGCGGCATTGTGCTGGCTGATAATTCTGGGGGACAAGATGATCGAGACACCTTATCTGCTGTTTCTGGGCGATGCGCCCGATCAACTGGCTGCAAAAGTGGCGCAGGGAATCAATGATTGGCGGCCGGAAAATTCGGTTGGCCAGTTTCGCATGGAAGGTTGCGGCGCCGATCTGGGCATCAAGGACATGACACTGGCCGAAGCCAAGGCGGCGGGGGCCAAAACCCTGGTCATCGGGGTGGCCAACCGTGGCGGCATCATTTCCGATAGCTGGCGTGCGGTGATGCTTGAGGCGTTGGAAATGGGCTACGATATTGCCAGCGGTCTGCATAACCTGCTGCGCGATGAAGGTACACTGGTGGCTGCGGCGCAAACCTATGGTGGCACGCTGCATGACGTGCGTGTGCCATCTGTCGGTTATCCGATTGCCAACGGCAGGAAACGCAGCGGCAAGCGGGTGCTGACCGTGGGGACGGATTGCTCGGTGGGCAAGATGTATACCGCGCTGGCAATGGATGCCGAGATGAACAGGCGTGGCATGAAATCAACCTTCCGGGCCACCGGGCAATCGGGTATTCTGATCACCGGTCACGGGGTGCCTCTGGATGCGGTGATCGCTGATTTCATGGCCGGGGCGGTGGAATATCTGACGCCGGACAATGACCCCGACCATTGGGACCACATCGAGGGGCAGGGCAGCCTGTTTCACGTGTCCTATTCCGGTGTGACCATGGCGTTGATTCACGGTGGCCAGCCGGATGCGCTGATCCTGGCACATGAGCCGACCCGCACCCATATGCGCGGCCTGCCGGACTATGCCATGCACACGCTGGAAGAATTACGCGACCTTTCATTGCCGCTGGCGCAGATTTCCAACCCCGCCTGTGTGGTGGCCGGGGTTTCGGTCAACACCCAGCATCTGGATGAGGACGCGGCCCTGAGTCTGCTGGCAGAAACCGAGAAACGCATGGGTGTTCCGGCGGTTGATCCGTTTCGTCAGGGGGCAGGGCGTCTGGTGGATGCGCTGGACGCGATTTAGGCTGGCGCTCATCAAGCTTTTCAGCTTTCTTCGCGGGTGAAGAGCGCCCGCAAGGAAGCGATGAACCCTGACGTCAGGAGCATATGAATGACAATAACCGTTACCCCCGATGTGTTCAAACTGGCACAGGTGTTCACCATCTCGCGCGGCTCGCGGACCGAGGCCAGGGTGCTGACCGTCCGCATCACGCGCGATGGCGCGACCGGATGGGGCGAATGTGTGCCCTATGCGCGCTATGACGAAACGCTGGACAGCGTGACGGCCGAAATCGAAGGCTTGCCTGCGGGGATAACCCGCGCGGAATTGCAGGATGCTTTGTCGCCGGGGGCCGCGCGCAACGCGGTGGATTGCGCCCTGTGGGATCTGGAGGCGAAACAGGCCGGCAAACGGGTATGGGAGCTGGCAGGCTTGCCCGTCCCGAAACCGGAAATCACCGCCTATACCCTGTCGCTGGACACGCCGGAAAAGATGCAGGAACAGGCCGCCAAGAATGCCTTTCGCCCGCTGCTGAAGATCAAGCTGGGCACGCCCGACGATATGGTCCGGCTGGAAGCCGTGCGCGCCGGTGCGCCGAAATCCCGCATCATCATTGACGCGAACGAGGGTTGGTCCGCCGAAGTTTACGCAGACCTTGCCCCGCATCTGCTGCGCCTCGGGGTCGGGCTGGTGGAACAGCCGCTGCCTGCGGGCGATGATGACGCCCTGACCGGCATGGAGCGCCCCGTTCCCGTGTGCGCCGACGAGGCCTGCCATGACCGCGCCAGCCTGCCTGCGCTGAAGGGCAAATACGATATCGTCAACATCAAGCTGGACAAAACCGGTGGTCTGACCGAGGCGATTGCCTTGCGAAAGGCGGCCGAGGCCGAAGGTTACGGCGTGATGGTAGGCTGTATGGTGGGATCGTCGCTGGCGATGGCCCCTGCCACCTTGATCGCACAGGGCGTGGCCTATACAGACCTTGACGGACCGCTGCTGCTGGCTGAGGACCGCGAGCATGCGCTGCATTTTGACGAGGCCGGCGTGCATCCACCCAACGCCGCCTTGTGGGGCTAGGTCATGGAGCAGGCAATTATCTGGGATTGCGAATTTCTAACGTCTGAAGGCGCGCCAAGCCGGTTCTGGTGTGGCCCGCGCGATCCTGACCAGATACTAGTGCAGCTTGGTGCCGTGCGTTTGAACCTAAACGGCAACTATGGCATTGGTGCGCGTTTCAGTCAGATTGTCGTCCCGCGTGACCGGTTGGGCAAGGTTTGCGCGCTGGATGCATATTTCACCAAGCTGACCGGGATCACGCAGGAAAAGGTGGCGCAAGAAGGTATGGAACTGGCTGACGCGCTGGCAGCTTTTGATGGCTTTTCCGGCGCCGCACCTTTCTGGGCATGGGGCCGTGACGAATATCAGGCGCTGGCCATTTCATGTTATCTGGCGGACATTCCCGCGCCGATCCCCGCCACACGGTTTGGCAATGCGCCGGTATTGCTGCTGAGAGCCGGACTTGCGCATGACGAGATCGTTCGCTTGCGCAGCCCCAACCTTGCCGCGCATTTTGGCGTGCAGCGAGAAGGTGGCATTGCCCACAACGCGGTGGATGACGCACATTCCGTGGCGCTTGCCCTGCAACATCTGCTGCGCGAGGGGTGCTTGCACGCCGATGATTTCATCCCTTATTGAATTATGACCGGATAATAGCTTGACCTTTCGCGGGCCCGCCCCGAAAACCCAATGAAACAAGGAGACCACCATGAGCAGAACTGTATATCTGAATGGCGAATACATGCCCGAGGGCGAGGCAAAGGTTTCGATCTTTGACCGCGGTTTTCTGATGGCCGATGGTGTTTACGAGGTGACCAGCGTGCTGGACGGCAAGCTGATTGATTTCGAGGGTCACGCGGTGCGGCTGGAACGTTCGTTGAAAGAGCTGGACATGGCCAGCCCGATCAGCATGGAGGACCTGCTCGAGGTGCATCGCGAGCTGGTGCGGCTGAACGATATAAACGAGGGCATGATTTATCTGCAAATCACCCGTGGCGCGCCGGAGGATCGTGATTTCGTGTTCCCCGATCCGGACAAGGTGCCGTCCACCATCGTGCTGTTCACCCAGAACAAGCCGGGGCTGGCGGATAATCCGGTGGCGAAAAAGGGTATCAGGGTGATCTCGATCGAGGATCAGCGCTGGGGCCGTCGCGATATCAAG
>JALSRG010000101.1 GCA_026984915.1 Marinosulfonomonas sp.
CGCGGATCACGCCCACGGGCGATGTCACCCCGTGCCCCTATATGGAAAATTCGGCGGGGTCGGTGAAGGATCAGAGCTTTGCCGAAATCTGGCAGGACGCGCCGGTGCTGAACGCATTGCGCGCGCCAAAACTGGAGGGGCGTTGCGGGGCCTGCGAATTTCAAATTCTCTGCGGCGGGTGCCGCGCCCGCCCCTTGGCGATGAATGGCAACATGATGGGCGAAGACAGCCTGTGCACCTATCAGCCCCAAGGCGGCGCGGTGATCACGCCGCTGGTTTCGGCGGGCAGCACAATGCGCTGGACATCCGATGCGGAAACCCACCTTGCCCGCATCCCCGGTTTCGTGCGCCGCATGGTGCGCAAACGGGCCGAGGAACATGTGCGCGGCGAAGGCCGAGCCGAAGTGACCAAAGACGATCTGACCCTGCTGGCCAAACGCCGTTTCGGCGATGCGGGGCCACCTGCCTTTATCAAACGGGGGCGTAAATGATACATGATGTGATTGTCATTGGCGGCGGGATTTCGGGGCTGGCGACGGCTTATGACCTGATGCAGCGCGGGCTGGATGTGCACCTGCTGGAGCGGCAGGTGCGCACCGGTGGCAATGCGATTTCCGAGCGTTTTGACGGGTTCCTGATGGAACACGGGCCGACCACTTTCAATGCTTCGGTGCCGCAAGCGGTCGAGCAGATTGAGGCGTTGGGCCTGCTGGATCAGGCACATGATCTGGGGCCGGATGTCAAACGGCGTTACCTGCGGGACAATGGCCGACTGACCGGGATTCCGGCTTCAATGACCGGGTTTCTTACCTCGAACTACCTGTCGCTGCGGGGCCGCACGCGCATTCTGGCCGAGGGGCTGATCCCGCGCCACAAGGGGGGCGAGGAATCCATCCACGCCTTTACCGCCCGCCGCTTTGGTCGCGAATTTGCCGACAAGGTGATGGACCCGATGGCTGCCGGCATATTCATGGGGGATTCAAGGGAACTGTCGATCAGCGGGGCCTTTCCCAAGCTGGCGGAAATGGAGCAGGCGCTGGGGTCGATCACCCGCGGGGTGCTGCGGGCCAGACGCGGATCGGAGCCGGGGCGGCATCTGTATTCCTGGGATGGTGGCATCGGCACAATTCCGCAGGTGCTGACCCGCCATCTGGGCGCGCGGGTTCACACCGGCATTGCCGTTTCCGGCCTTGGCAAGACCGCGCATGGATTTGCCGTCAAAACCCGCGAGGGCAGCCGTCAGGCCCGCGCCGTGGTGCTGGCCGTGCAACCGCATGTCGCCGCGCAATTGCTGGAACGGGTTGACCCTGTTGGCGCCGAGACGACCGGCCGCATTCAGGCGCCGCCGGTAAATGTGGGCTTCTTTGGCTATCGGCGTGAACAGGTTGCGCATCCGCTCGATGGTCTTGGTTTTCTTTCAACCAGAGATAACGATCGTATCCTGTCAGGGGTGCAATTTGCCTCGACAATGTATCCGCAGCGCGCACCGGGCGGATTCGTGGCGATCTCGGCCTATGCAGGTGGCGTGCGCAATCCTGAACTGGCGCAGGCAGATGCGGCTGAACTGACAGCGCTGATGCATGATGAACTGGCCGAGGGTTTGGGGATCAAGGGGGCACCGGTTGTTACCAGGCTGCGCCGCTGGCCATTGGGATTGCCGCAATATGCACTGGGCCATCCCGGACGGCGTACAAAGCTGAATCAAAGCAGTGACCGGGTTGCTGGTTTGTTTCTGACCGGCAACTATATAAACGGCGTTTCCGTGGCCAACTGTCTGGCGTCCGGTTCCTCCGTTTGCAAGCGGGTTGCGGAATTTCTGCATGGTGCCGGGCCGGTGGCCGGTAGAGCCGGAAAAGATGACTTGAAGTATAGTATATAATATCTTGGAAAGATTTGAGTCTATCGGCTTGAACTGATCCCTTGCAAAGGCTGAAATGCGACTGTCGCTGGGGTGAAAAACGACCGGAATATGGCTTGGTCTTTCGGCTTTACCGTCTCGCCATAAACGCGGGTCGAGGTCGGTTTCAAGCCTCCAGCCAGATCGTGACGGGGCCATCGTTGACCAATAAGACCTGCATATCCGCGCCAAATTCGCCTGTTTCAGTGGTGATCCCTTGTACGCGCATTTCATCAATAAACACCTGATACAGATGATTGCCTGTATCAGGGGCGGCAGCGGCGGAAAATCCGGGGCGATTGCCACGTGACGTATCGGCGGCAAGGGTAAACTGGCTGACCACCAGCGCCTGGCCTTTGACGTCTGCCAGCGCGCGGTTCATCTTGCCGGTTTCGTCGGCGAATATTCGCAGCCGGGCGATTTTAGCTGCCAGCTTGCGGGCGTTTTCTTCGGTGTCGCCCGTCATGGCGCAGACCAGGATCAGCAATCCTGTTCCGATCTTCCCGATGGTCTGCCCGTCTACGGCAACCGAGGCTTTGCTCACCCGCTGGATCAATGCCCTCATTGCAGTTCTTCCTTCCATGGCGCATCGGCCCCCGCGCGCGAAACCGTAATCGATGCCGCCTGAACAGCCAGCCCCAGCGCCTCTTGCAAAACTGACCTGTCCAGTGCTTGGATTGACGGCTTGGTCAGGGCGCCTTGCGTGTTCAATGCGTGCAGAACGCCGGCATTGAATGTATCGCCGGCCCCTACTGTATCAACAACGCTCACCTCTGATGCAGGGCAGGCGACTGTATGTAGAGGTGTAATTGCTGTGGCGCCGGAACTGCCGCGCGTCAGGAACACAAGATTTGGCCCCATCGCAAGAATTTTCCGGGCCAGTGATTGCACATCCCCTGCGCCGAACCACCAGTGCAGGTCTTCATCCGAAACCTTTACGATATCCGCCATGGAAACCATATGTTCCAGTCGGGCACGATAGCGGATTTCATCGGCAATAAATCCGGGGCGAATGTTTGGATCAAGCATGGTGACACAGCGCCCGGCCTGGCGCTGCATCAGGGTTTCATAGGCTGTTGCACAGGGTTCGGTTGCCAGCGAAATACCCCCGAAAAACAGGGTTTTCACCTGTTGCGGCAAGTCAGGAATATCCTCGGGCCGCAGCATTCTCCCGGCAGAGTTTTCGTCGAAAAAGGCGTATTGGGCCTGACCATTCACCAGACGGACAAAAGCCAGTGTGGTCGGGCGATCGCTGGACAGGGAAAGCCGGGCGTCAACATGGCTTTCCTCCAGGCTTTTGCGCAGGGTTTCACCAAACATGTCCGTTGACAGCCCACCCAGAAACCGGGCGTTTTCCCCCAATCTGCCCAGTGCCACAGCCGTGTTGAAAACCGAGCCGCCGCAGACGGGCACAAAGGATTCCCTGTTGTCGTCCGTCATTGCGGGCAGCATGTCGATCAAGGCTTCTCCGCAGCACAGAATGGTTGCCGGCATCATGGTTTCCTGACTTGTTTGCTTGCCCGATACTGGCGTGTTCGTTGGCAAATCGCAATTGGCCGCGTCATTTTTTCCTCCCCCTCTTGGCGGGCGGGAAAACAGACCCATATCAGGGGAAAGAGCAATTCAGAGCAGAGCAAAAGGAGATATTGAAATGGTTGAGAAAACACAACACAGCAGTTTCTGGCCCTCACTTTACGAACCCCTGCGCAACGTTGGTGCCCGGCTGGCAGAATGGATTGCGCCACCTTCCGAGGCATCTTCCGACGAAGACGCTTATCGCATTGCAATAGAGCTTCCGGGGGTTGCGGACGAAGATATCGAACTGACCGTCAATGACGATGTTCTGACCGTGAAAGGCGAAAAGAAATCCGTCAAGGAGGAAGAAGGCCGCACATGGTACTTCAGCGAGCGCCAGTACGGCACATTCAGCCGATCCTTCCGCTTGCCGCCAGACGCTGACGGCAACAAGGCTTCGGCCGAGTTGAAAGACGGAATTCTCGTCGTGACCGTTGCCAAGAAAAAGGACACCTCGGCAGACGGGGCAAAACGTGTTCCGATTTCCAAGGGATAATAACAAGTTGCGGGGCGCATCGTCGCCCCGCGATCCTGTTCTTGCTATCGGTTTTGTGCCGCAAGATAGCCGATCGTCGCGGCGATGACGGCCAGAGAAATGGCCGCAAAGGCAATTTTCCATGCGGACCAGGGCCGCTCGCCCTGCACCCGGCCGGATTGCCCGTTCACCACAAAGCGGTAGGTTTTCCCCCGGTACTTGTAAGCGGCCAGCCAGACGGGCAAGAGCACATGCTTATAGGTAATGTCCGATATTTTGGTGTTCAATGAGCTGATCCTCTGACGATCTCCACCTATGTCAAACCGGACATCGCGCCGGATCATCCGATCCATGTATATGCCGGCTTCCTTGAACCCCTCGTCCAGTTCAACGGTATAGCCTTCCGCCCCGAATCCGGCCAGATAACCGGGGTTGAAAGGCTCCAGTGCGGACAGATCCCACGGCTCCAGCGCGTCAGTATATTTTTTCGGTAGCGAGCGGGATGCCAGAACCAGAATATCGTCAAAAAAGCGGGCAACGTGGCCTGATACGCGCCTCCATCTGATCTTTTGTTCGCGGATGGTCACGTTTTTGCCGTCTCGCCGAACGGTCCGGCTGACGTAATAGACAGTTCCACGATCGCCGGTGTAGTCTGAACGGGTATCGGCATCGTAGGTCCAGTAGGGAACATAAATACCCTGCATTTTCCGGCCCTTACGCGCATATTCTTTCAGCCCGTTCGGAGCGAACCAAAGTTTCCCCAGCCAGTCGGTCATGGACTTTCTGGCGTTTTTCTCGGTTACCGAGAAGGGAATCTGGCCATGCGGTTTGATTTGCCGCGATGTGCCTGAATCGGCAACGATCGGTGTCGCGCAAAAGGGGCATTCTATGGCGTGTTCGGGCCCTTCAATTTCAATGCGCGCGCCGCAGTTCGTGCAGGTGACATATCGCGCCTCCTGCATTTGCGTTGCTGGCATCAGGGTGCTGAGTGCCTGCCTGTAGTCCTGTTCTTCCAGTGTGGGTGTCTGGAAGAAATCCTCCTGAACCGGCTGCCGATTGCCGCAGTAGTCGCAAACCAGCAGGCCCTCGGCAGGATCAAACCGCAGGTCTGATCCGCAGGTATTGCAAGGAAAACGATGTTCCTCGGCGGCCTGTTTCATGCGCGTCTCAGCCTTGCGGTGCAGGTGGGGGCAATACGGTGAACAACTGAGCCAACTCGTCTATGTCATTGGCCCTGTGCCAGCCGTCCATTCCCGCGGTCCAGACCAGTGTATCACGCGTCAGGGCGCCGTCTTTTGCCATGCGCCCCATTGAGGCACGCGAATACGGGCCTTTGGTTTCACCATCCTCGGCAATGTGCCAGACTTTTTCCACTGGCGGCGGCGGGGCGGGTGGGGTGGCCTGCTGTTGCGCCGGGACAGCCCCCCATGGGCCGGACTGTTGCGCCATTTGCTGCGCCATGGCCATGCCCATGCCCATTCCGAGGCCGGCGCCAATCCCGCCACCACCTGTTGGGTTGCTGGCCGCGGCGGTCATGGCCTCGGCAGCCGAATACTGGGTGAAACGGCCCAGATCACCGGCCATGCCCATGGATGTACGTTTATCCAATGCCGCCTCCACAGCGGGGGGAAGGCTGATGTTTTCGATATACAGCTCGGGCATTGTCAGGCCATATTGTTCCAGAGTTCCCGAAATCTGGGTTGCAACCAGTTTGCCCAGATCGTCGGTGTTTGCGGCCATGTCCAGCACCGGAATGCCGCTTTGGGCAATCACGCGCGAAAACTCCTGCACGATGATATTGCGGATCTGATAGCTGATTTCATCCATGGTGAATTCACCATCGGTGCCGACGATCTCGGTCAGAAAGCGGGCCGGGTTTGTCACCTTGATCGTATAGGTCCCGTAGGCCCGTACCCGGACCGGGCCAAATTCCGGATCACGCAGGATAACCGGGTTTTTGGTCCCCCATTTCAGATTGGAAAATCTTGTGGTGTTGACGAAATAGATTTCCGATTTGAAGGGCGATTGGAACCCGTGATCCCAATGCTGCAGCTTGGTCAGGATCGGCATGTTGTTGGTTTCAAGAAAATACATGCCCGGCGTGAAGACATCAGCCAACTGGCCTTCGTGTACGAATACCGCAGCCTGCCCCTCACGCACGGTAAGCTTTGCGCCATACTTGATTTCATGCCCCTCGCGCTCGAACCGCCAGACCATTGTATCGCGGGTGTCATCCACCCAGTGGATCACGTCAATAAATTCGCCGGTCAAAAAATCAAGAATACCCATTATTTACTTCCTCTCGCAGTCTGGCATTTTCCGGACAATGGGGGTCAAACGCTGCCGCCCATCAGTTCTTTGGCAATCTGCTCGACAATCGGGCGTGCCTGGGCCGGAGTCATTCCAGGCGTCAGTCGTTTGTCATACAGCATTTTCAGCATCATCTCGTCCTGGGTTGTCAACAGGCCGAATTCTTCATCATCATTGAAAATCGACGGGCGGGCGTTGGGGCTGTCGTTGGCCAGCCCCATCCCCTGTGCAAGCTCTTCGTGAAAACAGGACAAGCGCAACAGGTCCGGATGTTCGCCCCGGATCACGGCAATCGCCTGACCATAGCTGTCTTTTCCCTCGGATTCAGGGAAGGCATAGACAAGGCAAAGCGTGTCACGCGGCATGTTGACGATCGTATCGACGGCCTGATTGCCGATACCCGGCACGACCGCGCGGATATGCGGGCCGATTTTGCGGCGTTCGTCTTCGTTCAGGATCAACACGTGAAAATTCGGATCTTTCTTGGTTATGCGGATCGGTACCCCGGTCAGGCGGGACAGACGGCGGGTATAATTGGCAATACTTGCAATATCTTTTTTGCGCTGGGCCAAGGGAACGGTTTCGCCAAACTCGATTTCCATGCGGATCGGTTTTTCCCAACGCCGCAGACGGCTGGGGGTTGCCCTGGCCACCAGAGTGCCGCCAACCTGAACATATTCATCAAAAAGCGCGATGCGAATGAAGTTGTCGGCAAGGTTGCGCGCGTCAAAAGGCGCATCCGGCCCGCCGCCGCCCTGCCGAAGCAGATCCTGGGCCAGAAGATCAGCCTGAAGGCGGCCAAAATATGCCGACTGTTGCCGGCTTTCATCCGAGGGTTCGGGTATTTTGGCGGCAACAGGTTTTGCCGGCCGCGGTTGCGGTGAAATGACAGGGGGGGCTGTTTGCAGCAGATCACATCCCGACAGGGCCAGCAGCGCTGTCAGGGTGATCACTGTCTTTTTCAAACGGGCCCGTTGCATTGTTTTACCGGCTTGAAACCGATGTGCCCAGGTTTTCACCGGTTTTGTCAGCACGCGCTTTCGCAGAAGCCAGCGTATCGCGCAGTTCGGCCTCCATTTTCTTCAGTTCCTCTTCGGCTGCGGCCCGGCGCGCCTTGCCTTCATCCGCAATCTGCAAGCTCTCCTCAATTGTGGCGATCAGTTCCGAGTTGGCCTCTTTTACAGCCTCAATATCAAACACGCCCCGTTCCATTTCCTCGCGCACAATCTTGTTGGCCTGACGCAGGTTCTTGGCATTCGCGGTCAGCAACTCATTGGTCAGATCATTGGCTTCCCGGACAGCCCCCGCCGCCTCGGCCGAACGCTGAATGGTTACGGCCTGGGCCAGTTGGGTCTCCCACAGCGGGATTGTGTTGACCATGGTCGAGTTGATCTTGGTCACAAGCGACTTGTCATTTTCCTGCACCAGGCGGATCGAGGGCAAGGACTGCATTGTCACCTGCCGGGTCAGTTTCAGATCATGCACCCGGCGTTCCAGATCATCGCGCGCCGCGCGCAAGTCACGCAGTTCCTGCGCCGCCATCACCTGGTCCGGCTCGGCGGCTTTCTCTACGGCTGCCGCTTTCGCCGGAATGATCTTTTCGTCCAGATCTTTCAGTTTCTGTTCGCCAGCCGCGATGTAAAGCGCCAGTTCATCATAAAAATTCAGCGTCCGGTCATAGAGCAAATCCAAAGACTTGATGTCTTTCAGAAGCTTGTGCTCGTGCTTCAAAAGATTGTCGGTGACCTTGTCGATCTGGCTTTGAACGCTTTCATATCGCGCCAGAAAATTGGCAAAGGGGGCCGAGCGCCCAAGCAGGCGTTCCCACCACGAGCGCTTGCGCCGCACATCCAGTTCGCTGACGGAAAATCCACGGATTGTTGTTACGATATCACGCAGGCTGTCACCTGCGGGGCCAACATCCTTGTTGCGCACATCCTGCAGCATTGCCTGGCTGATTTCCTGTAGTTCTGCCTGCGCGCCTGAGCCAAAACGGACAATCGAGCCGGTGTCTGACATGTCCAGTTCGTCCATGCGCTTCAAAATTTCCGCGGCGACGGGTTTGTCGGCCTTTTCCAGCGGGACAATCTCCGTCGACGGTTCCGGCAGGACAATTGCGGCAACCTTTTCTATCTCGGCAAGCGTTTCCTTGGCTTTCTCGCGAGCAATTTCAGACATAAAACAAATCCTTTTCTTCCGTTACTTTCAGTTACTGGGAACGAACCCCTTCTCGCTGCAGACGTTCGCGCAGCACTTCAATTTCTACCGTCAGGTCGCTCTTGTCATCCAAAAGCATGGCCCTGGTTCTGGCTGCGAAATTCTGTTCGAGGTCATCCAGCAAGTTTTCGTAGTCTGCGCGCGCCTTCGGGTCGCGGCTGCGTCCGTAAATATCTGCAAACTTGATGGTCGCATCGCGTGCCCCCATCAGATAGACGGTCAGATATTTGCGGGCGGCGGTCAGATCGCGGGGGTCTTCCTCGACCGTGCGAAACAGGTCACGCGCCGTGGTCTGAAACCTGGCCACCCGGCTTTCCATCTTGCGATCCTGCGCCCGTTTGATCGCGTCTGACATGGCATTCAGGTATTCCTCGCCCTCTCCGACAGCCCGCGCAACGCGTTCGGTCTGGAAACTGTCAATACCTTCCATTCCCTTGTCTTTCAGGGGATCCGGGCCAAAAGCGAGAAAGTGCAGAACGGCCCCTAGGCCGCCGAATAATACGGGTGTGATCAGCCCGTGGTTTGCGGCAACACCCGCCATGAACAGCCCCGCACCCGTCAGGATGGATCCGAAAATCTTGCGGGGAATGGCCGGGCGCCGCGCTATTTTCCGCGCCTCATAGGATTCCTGAGCCAACAGGCCTTCACGCGTCAACCATGCCGCCAGAATGAGTGTGCCAAATGCCGTCAGCATCAGGGCCAGGCCGGCCGGATCCTGCCAGAACGCGCGAAAGGCAAGTGGCAGAGGCGCAAAAAACAGCAGATTGACGCGCCCGCCGGCACGTGTGCGGGTCAGCCCGCGGTACGGGTTGGTCGGCATTGAAACGGTTTTTGCATCGTTCGGTTCGGCCTCACCCTCCGGGCTGTATTTCCCGCCATAACGCCGAGCCATCACGCGCCTCCCGTCACAGAAACATACAGAATCAGCGCAACAAGCAATAAAAAGGCTATTTTCTGTAGCCCGGTTTCAGTCATCCCTCATCCTCACGTCCCGAGGCAACCCTACAACAGGATTTACACATTACGCCTCAGATATAGGCCAAAGCAGGGGCGCATGCCAGTATTAACGCCCGAAACAGTGCTCAGGACGGGATACCGGATTATTGTCCGGTATTATTGTTGTTGGCCCGGCGCTGGGCTGAAAGTTTGCGCGAGTAGCCTGACTGCACCAGTTCGACAATGACAAGCACCACAACTGAAAAGTAAAAGGTCGATTTGGACATCGGGATTATTTCGTACCCGAAAATTCTGATATTCAGGGCTTCGTCGTGCATGGCATGGCCCGCTGCCGGCCCCGCCTCACCCAGCAGAACCACCCCGACGATCAGCAGGATGAACAGGCCGAGAACCTCGTACATGCGGTTTGTTTTCAGAAAGGCCGTAACGGTTTCCGCCAGCGCCAGCATGGCAATCCCGGAAAGAATGATTGCAGTGGCCAGAACCGGAAAAACGTTGGTTATTGCGAGGGCCGAAAGGATGGAATCAAAGCTGAAAATCAGGTTCATCAGCACGATCATGACCACAACCGTGACTGCCGAAGTGCCCTTCTTGTTGTGCATATCGTTGTCGATATCTTCCATCGAAAGCATATGCGCGATTTCCTTGACAGCCGTATACATGATGAAAACTCCGCCCACGACAAAAACCAGCGTGGCAAAGTTGACACCGCCTTCGATCAATCCGGGTTTGTCAAAGACAAAGAACGGCTCAGACAGGGTTTCGATCAGCCGGATCATCACGAACAGCAGAACAACACGCAGGGCAACGGCTATGATGATGCCCCAGAACCGGACGGATTTCTGTTTTTCCAGTGGTGCCCGCTGGCTTTCGATCGAAATATACAACAGGTTGTCAAACCCCAGGACTGCCTGCAAAAAGCACAGCATCAACAGGTTCCCCAGATTTTGAAGTGTCAGCAGGTCGGCCATTGTCGGGCTCCCTCGGGTTGGAAAAAATGTTAGGGGATTCTATCGTGCCGGATCGTGATTGCAATTCCACGCTGCCGGAAAACCGCCTTTCATGGTGCTGTGCCGCCAAAGCAGTTTCTTCTGTGGCAGAAAAACCGCTATCTGCGCCGCCGGCGGGGTTTGGGGCGCGGTTTCTGGTCAGGCGTTTCGCCCAGGCCCAGCTGGTCGCGAACCACACGCGCCTTGAGTTCTTCCACCTCTCCCGGTTTCAGGTCGTTCAGCCGGAACGGGCCGTAACTGATGCGGATCAACCGGTTGACAGCAAAGCCAAGATCGGCGAGCGCGCGCCGGATTTCCCTGTTTTTTCCCTCGCGCAGCCCCACCGTCAGCCAGGCATTTGCTCCTTGCTGGCGGTCAAGTGTCACCTCCATGGGCTGAAACCGTTCGCCATCTATCACAAGGCCTTTGCGCAGGGGGGCGAAATCCTCGTTCTTCGGTGTGCCCTTCAGGCGCACCCGGTATTTTCGCAACCAGCCGGTCTTGGGCAGTTCCAGCCGCCGCTTGATCGTGCCGTCATTGGTCAACAGCAACAACCCCTCGGAGTTCAGATCAAGCCGGCCGACAGTCATCACACGCGGGAGACCCTCGGGCAGGTCATCAAACACGGTTTTTCGCCCTTTTTCATCGTGATTTGTTGTCACCAGACCGGCCGGTTTATGATAAAGCCACAAACGCGGCGGCTCGGGGGGGGCGACCGGTTTTCCGTCAACCTCGATGTTATCCTCTTGGGTTACATTCAGGGCGGGGCTTTCAATCACCTGTCCATTTACCGATACACGCCCGGCTTTTATCATCCTTTCCGCCGCGCGCCGGCTGGCTATCCCGGCGCGGGAAAGGACCTTGGCGATACGATCGCCCTTATGTGTGGAATTCGTCATGTGCAGCCTGTAACCTGCGGGCGTGCGTTTGGAAAGGCCTTGGCAGAAGCGCGGCATCAGGGCATGACAGGCTCATGAGCGGATTTACCAGCCATATGCGACACGCACTGGATGAGGCACGCGGCGCGGCAGAACGCGGCGAGGTTCCCGTCGGGGCGGTGATTGTCTCGCCCGAAGGCAAAATCATTGCCGGGGCAGGGAACCAGACCCGCGCGATGAATGACCCGACCGCGCACGCCGAAATGCAGGTGATCCGTGCGGCCTGCGCGCGCCTTGGCCGCGAACGGCTGACGGGGCATGACCTGTACGTCACGCTTGAACCATGCCCGATGTGCGCAATGGCGATTTCAGCGGCACGCATCCGGCGTTTGTATTTCGCGGCCGCCGATCCAAAGTCGGGCGGCATTCTGCAGGGGCCGCGAATCTTTACGCATCCGCAGGCCCATCACGTCCCCGAGGTCTATGATGGCATCGGGGCACAAGACTCCGAGGAACTGCTGCGCGCTTTTTTTGTGTCGCGGCGGGGCTAAATCTCGATGGCCTCCAGAACCTCGGGTTCAATGACATCCACACCGGGCAGGGCCTCGGTCAGCTCTTTGGCGGATTGGGCCAACAGTGGAAATGTGCGATAGTGGCAGGGGATAACCGTCTTGAAATCAAAGAATGTCCTGGCGGCATAGGCGGCGCGGCGCATGTCCATGGTGAAAAAACCGCCCGAAGCCAGAATGCCGATATCCGGGTGATGCAGATCGTTGAAAACGCCCATATCGGCCATGACATCGGTGTCACCCGACATATAGATGACATGCCCTTCGGCCGCGATCATGAAACCGGATTCGTGGCCGCCATAGATCGGCCCGTTACGGCCATTTCCGAGTGACGAGGAATGGGTGGCATTCAGCATCGTCACCTGTACCGGCCCCAGGTCAATGGTGCCGCCCTTGTTGAAGCCCACCACCTCAATCTGTTCACTTTCGCCCCACCAGGTCATCAGGTCGTAAATACCGTGAACCGGAATGCCCAGTTCTTTTGATATGGCAACGGCATCGCCGGTGTGGTCGCTATGGCCATGTGTCACAAAAATATGCGTAGCCCCCCTGATCGCATCGGCGCGGCGCTGGGGCGGAAACATCGGATTGCCGGTCAGCCACGGGTCAAACAGAATGACCAATCCCCCTGTTTCGATCCGAAACCCCGAATGCCCAAGCCAGATGATTTTCATCGCAGATACTCCTCTTTGCTGTCTTTGCCCGAGTTTATCACAGACCGGGTGATTGTCACCGCGGTTGCTTGCCCACTTGCGAGCCGCGACACAGCGCGCTAAAGCCATGTGCAACTGAATCCAGATATCCCAGACGGAGCCAATGAATGTCGATCGACACGGATACCGCGCGCCGCGTGGCGCATCTCGCCCGCATAAAGGTAGAGGAAGAGGCGCTGGCCGCCCTTGCGGCTGATTTCAACGCCATCCTGAAATTTGTGGAACAGTTGAACGAAGTCGATGTCGAGGGGGTTGAACCGACAACCGCCGTCATGCCGATGCGGCTGAAACGGCGCGAGGATGTCGTGACCGACGGCGGATATCCGGAAAAAATTCTGGCAAATGCCCCGGATGCGCGCGAAGGTTTTTTTGCCGTGCCCAAAGTGGTGGAGTAAGCAGAATGTCTGATTTGAACGCCCTGACCATTTCCGAGGCGCGCGACCGGATGCGCGCCGGTGAATTCACCGCGGCCGAACTGACAGAAAGCTGCCTGCAACAGATTGAATCGGCCGGGGCACTGAATGCCTTTGTCCACAACACCCCTGAACTGGCGATGGATCAGGCCAAGGCAGCGGATAGGCGGCTGCAAGAGGGCGATACCAGCGGCATGTGCGGAATTCCATTGGGAATCAAGGATTTGTTTTGCACACTGCATGTGCCCAGCCAGGCTGGATCACGTATCCTCGAAGGTTTCAAACCCGAATACGAATCCACCGTCACCCAGAACCTCTGGAATTCGGGTGCGGTCATGCTGGGCAAGCTGAACATGGATGAGTTTGCCATGGGCTCCAGCAACGAAACCTCGGTATACGGAAATGCCGTCAACCCGTGGCGGCGAGGCAATGACAGTGCCCAACTGACGCCGGGCGGCTCCTCCGGCGGCTCGGCCTCTGCGGTCGCGGCGGATCTGTGTCTGGCGGCAACCGGGACCGATACCGGCGGCTCGATCCGCCAGCCGGCGGCCTTTACCGGCATTGTCGGGCTGAAGCCCACCTATGGCCGCTGTTCGCGCTGGGGGGTGGTGGCCTTTGCCAGTTCGCTCGATCAGGCCGGACCGATGACAAAATCCGTGCGGGATGCCGCCATCATGCTGCGGGCCATGGCAGGGCATGATCCCAAGGATTCCACGTCGATGGATCTCGCGGTGCCGGATTTCGAATCTGCCCTGACCGGCGACATCAAGGGGCGAAAAATCGGTATCCCTCAGGAATACCGCATGGAGGGCATGCCCTCGGAGATCGAAAAGCTGTGGCAGGACGGGGCCGAGATGCTGCGGGATGCCGGCGCCGAGATTGTCGATATTTCCCTGCCGCACACCAAATATGCGCTGCCGGCCTATTATGTGATCGCGCCGGCCGAGGCTTCGAGCAATCTCGCCCGTTATGACGGCGTGCGCTACGGGCATCGCGCCAAACTGGCCGCAGGCGACGGGATCACCGAAATGTATGAGAAAACCCGCGCCGAAGGGTTCGGTCCCGAAGTGCAGCGCCGGGTCATGATCGGCACCTATGTTCTGTCTGCCGGGTTTTACGATGCATACTATCGTCGGGCGCAACGGGTACGCACCCTGATCCGCAAGGATTTCGAGGATGTTTTCAATGACGGGGTCGATGCCATTCTGACACCAACCACGCCCTCAGCGGCCTTCGGGCTGGGGGAAATGGCCTCGGCTGATCCGATCCAGATGTATCTGAACGATGTTTTCACGGTAACAGTCAATCTGGCGGGGCTGCCTGGTGTTTCAGTTCCGGTTGGCGTGGACACCCAGGGATTGCCACTGGGCTTGCAGCTTATTGGCCGCCCCTGGGAAGAAGGTGATTTGCTGAATTCGGCCTATGTTCTGGAGAAAGCTGCCGGATTTGTTTCCAAACCGGCAAAATGGTGGTAAAAACTGGAAAAATGAAACGGGCAAATGAAACGGGCAGGGGAAAAATGATGCGTGTAATGGTTATAGGGGCGTTTGTTCTGACGCTGGCGGGTTGTGTCAGCCCTGAGGTGCCGGAATCCGGCGCCGGCTTTGACAGCTACACCGATTATGTCGGGCGTACGGCCCAACGCAACGCGCAACGCGATGCGCAATTGCAAGGGCAACAGGCGGGACAACAGGAAACCACCATACGGCCACCGGAAACATCCGCTGGGCAACAAACGGCTTTGGCCGAGACCACGCCCACGGCCACGACCTCCACACCCGCCAAGACATCCGCCCGGCCCAACAATGTGGGCATTTCGGATGAGCAGGACTTTGGCGCCGTCAAGAGCCGTGAAACCATTGAAAGCGACCGCGAAAGACTGGCCCGCCAGCGCGCGCAATACAAGGTAATCCCGCCCACGGCCCTGCCGGCCCGGCCGGGTTCCGTCGGGCCAAGCATTGTCGAATACGCGCTTTCAACCACGAACAACGTCGGGGAGGCCCGTTATCGTCGCAGTGGTCTGTTCGCTGAATCGCGTTACAACCGCAACTGCGGCAAATATGCGTCCCCCGACCTGGCGCAACTTGATTTCCTGCGCAAAGGTGGCCCGCAAAAGGACCGCATGGGGGTTGATCCCGATGGGGACGGTTTTGCCTGTTCCTGGGATCCGCAACCTTTCCGCACCGCAAAGTACCGCGCAGCAAATAATTGACAGCACCGAACCGGCATCATCTCCACCCGTCGCCAAATTTTGGTGCGCGGCGCGGCGGTGTGACGCCAGATATGATTGTGCTGCACTATACCGCCATGGATGGTGTGGCGGCGGCGCTGGAAAGGCTTTGCGCCCCCGAGCATGAAGTTTCGGCGCATTATCTCATTTGCGGACACGGACGCATTTATTCCCTGGTCGAGGAGGCAAAACGCGCCTGGCACGCAGGGGCCGGGCAGTGGGGGAATGTCACGGATGTGAATTCCCATTCCATCGGCATAGAATTGTCAAATACCGGCGAAACGCCGTTTTCCGAGCCGCAGATGGCAGCGCTTGAACACCTGTTGTCTGACATCATGAACCGGCACCGGATCGCGCCCGAGCGGGTGATCGGCCATTCCGACATGGCCCCCGGGCGCAAGATTGATCCGGGCGTGCGTTTTGACTGGCAGCGCCTGGCCTGGGCTGGGGTGTCGGTCTGGCCGGACAACCCAACGGGTGCCGCGCCTGACATGCCGCGGTTTTTGCAGGCACTGGAATGCTTTGGTTATGCCGTGAATCTGCCGGCCGAAACACTGTTGTCTGCATTCCGGCTGCGCTTTCGTCCCCATGCATCCGGGCCTTTGCATCCGGATGATATGGCCATGGCATCCGATCTGGCGCAGCGCTTTCCCGTTGACCGCAAACAGATAAGTACCTAGATCAACCTTGCGCGGATGGCCGGATGACCGCGGGGTGGCAACACCGCGAGGAAAGTCCGGACTCCACAAAGCAACGGTGCCGGGTAACGCCCGGCCGGGGAAACCCGAGGGAAAGCGCCACAGAGAACAGACCGCCCCGGACCTGATCCGGGGTAAGGGTGAAACGGCGGTGTAAGAGACCACCGCGCCGCTGGCAACAGCGGCGGCACGGCAAGCCCCACCGGGAGCAATGCCAAATAGGAACCTTGCGGGCGCAGCCCGGGGCAGCTTTGGCCCAAAGGTTCGGGTTGGCAGCTGGACCTGTCTGGTAACAGGCAGGCTAGAGGAATGGTCATCCAGCGCCAGATCATTCTGGCGGGGACAGAATCCGGCTTACAGGCCATCCGCGTGTATTATCCTGTTGACTCGGGCGGCCAGAGCGCTAAAAGGCGGGCTTCATGGATTTCACGGGCGGCACTGTCGTCGCTGCGTTGAGGAGACAGATAATGGCGAAACCAACCACAATCAAAATCCGCCTGAATTCGACTGCGGGCACAGGCCACTTTTACGTGACCAAAAAGAATGCCCGCACAATGACCGAGAAAATGGTGGTTCGCAAATACGACCCGGTCGTGCGCAAGCATGTCGAATACAAGGAAGGCAAGATCAAGTAAGCCTGCCCCTTTATCGGGACCTATTTCAAAAGGCCGTGCATTTTGCGCGGCTTTTTCTGTTTTGCGCGCGGTTTTTCCTTTCACGGGGTGACTGACGCCATTGCACGCCGAATTGATAGGTTTTGATTACGTGATCACACCCGGACATATCATCATGGCTGTGACCGATTCATCAGTGGATTCACGTTCGCATCAACTGGAAAGCAGGAAAGGCATGTCTAGAACCGAGGCTTCACTCCGCCCGCAAAAAGGCACCCTTGTCAAAAGGCACAAGCTGTCAACGCGGCTTTGGCACTGGGCCAGCGCGGCAATCATTGTGGTGATGCTGATGAGTGGGTTGATGATTTTCAATGCCCACCCGCGCCTGTACTGGGGAATAGACGGTGCCAACACAGATCCGGCATGGCTGGAAATTGGAGCCAGCATTGGCGCCACCGGGGAAAAGGGGTATTTCCGGCTTGGGCAGACAGAATTGACAACCACCGGGGTGCTCGGGCTGTCCGCCGGCCCGCGCGATTCCATCGCAAAACGCGCTTTTCCCCAATGGGCGACGCTTCCGGGCGAGGAAGATCTGGCCAAGGCGCGCCGCTGGCACCTGAGTTTTGCATGGTTGCTGGCCACGGGGACGCTGCTGTTTGGGATCTGGAGTATTGCGAACGGGCATGTGCGGCGTGATCTCTTGCCACACAAGTCCGAACTGAGACCGGGCCACATTTGCGGGCAAATCAAGCAGCACGCATCATTTCACCTGCCACAGGGCCTGGAGGCACGCAGCTATAATACCCTGCAAAAGCTGGTCTACCTGGGGGTGAGCGGGCTGCTTATCCCGGCCCTGATCCTGAGCGGGCTGACCATGTCACCATGGATTAACGCGGTTGTGCCCTGGCTGGTGGACGTATTTGGCGGGCGGCAATCGGCCCGTTCGATCCATTTCATCGCGGCCTTCCTGATTGTGCTGTTTGTGATCGTGCATCTGGTCATGGTCGTTGTGGCAGGACCGGTCAATGAAATACGCTCAATGATAACCGGGTGGTTCCGTCTGCCGGAAGAGAGGCGCAAATGAAAAAGCCTGTGACACGTCGAAAACTTCTGCTGGGGCTGGGGCTTGCAACACCTGCATTGATACTGGGGGGGATCGGTCTTGCGGGAAAAAAGGGCGCGGGTGATGCGTTGCTCGGCTCCGGCGAATGGCTGTCACTGCAGGCGCGGCAACGGGTCGGACGCAAGGCATTGGCGCGTGAATACCGCCGCGAGGATATCTCTGCGGTGTTTCGCCCGAATGGCAGCACCCAGCCAAAAACGCCGCAATGGGTTGAAGATGCCGGTACCGGCTTTGAAACCTGGCAGTTGCAGGTCGGTGGCAAGGTGAAAATTCCCCGCGCCTTTTCGCTTGCCGAGCTTCGGGCTCTTCCGGCTCGCACCCAGATCACCCGCCATGATTGCGTCGAAGGCTGGAGCTGCATCGGCCAGTGGACCGGCGTGCCACTGGCGACGGTTCTCGGGACTGTCGGCCTGCAGAGCGATGCCCGCTATATCGTGTTTCACTGTGCCGACAAATTTGGCGCCTGGATGTATTATGAAAGCATCGACCTCATTGATGCTTTTCACCCGCAGACGATCCTGGCCTATGAGATGAACGGCGCCGCCCTGCCGGTCAGACATGGTGCGCCATGCCGGCTGCGGGTCGAACGCCAGTTGGGCTATAAACACGCCAAGTTTGTCATGCAGATCGAGGCAGCCTCAAGCCTTTCCCAATTTGGCGATGGCAAGGGCGGGTTCTGGGAGGATCTGTCGGATTACGCCTGGTACGCGGGCATCTGAAGCCTTTCAAAACACCGCAGCGCAAATGAAAAGGTCGGCCCGAAGGCCGACCTTTGGCAATTCTGTCGGATGTGATCAGTTCCGGTTGCCGAGCAGATTCAGCAGGAACATGAACATGTTGATGAAATCCAGATACAGGTTCAACGCCCCCATGATCGCGGATTTGCCCAGCCATTCGCTGTCGCCATGCTGTGCATGTGCCAGATACATCGATTTGATCTTTTGCGTGTCATAGGCTGTCAGCCCGGCAAAAATCAGCACGCCAATCACCGAGATGGCGAACATGATCGCAGGCGAGCCCAGAAAGATATTGACGATCGAGGCCACGATCAGCCCGATCACGCCCATGATCAGGAACGATCCCCAGCCCGAAATATCTTTCTTTGTGGTGTATCCCCACAGGCTGAGCCCGGCAAAGGCAATGGATGTCACCAGAAAGACCTGGGCGATGGAGAAGTTGGTGAAGATCAGGAAGATATAGCTGATCGACACGCCCATGACGGCCGAGAAGGCGTAAAAGAACAGTTGCGCCCCCGCCGCAGACATGCGGTTGATCATCGCGCCAAAGGCAAAAACCATGATCAGCGGAGCAAACATGACAATATACCGGGTGAAACCGGTAAACAGCGTCACCATCAGCGCCTGATTTGTCCCCACGGCCCATGCCGCAAGAAAGGTGATCAGCAGCCCCACGGACATGGTGCCGTACACCTTGTTCATGTGGGCGCGCAGACCCTCGTCGATCACGGCAGTGCGTGTGCCTGTCGCCACGCGGGCCGTTTTGTAGTCAGCCATGGAAGAAGCCTCCGTTTGATACCATTTCGGCGACCATAGGGAAAATGGCCGCTCTTGTCTTTAGATATTGGCAAAAACGACCATTTTTTCAAGAGATCAAAGGGAAAAGCCTGCGAATTTTTGTAAGTTATTCCCTATTTGCGCCAGGATGCCGGCACGTCCCATATCGGCCGGTCCGCTTCCTCGGCGGCTTCGCGTGGGGTCAGCCCCAGGTCTTGCAGGGCGTGATTGTCCAGCCGCGACAGGTGCCGCCGGCTGCGCTGAACGGAAAAAAGCCTTGAAAGCTGCTGCAAAACAGGGGTTTGGTGGCGAATTGTCGGGTTGGAGGCCTTGCGGCAAACAGTGCGGGTCATTTGTCTGTCCTTTCCAAATTGTTATGTGGTTTCATTTTTCATCAATCTTCTTGATAGTACTGCCAGTTTGTGATGTATTTTGAAAATGAATGTTTTTGTGGTTATCCATAAGGGAATTTGATATGCCTAGGAATCTGGACATGACAGCACTGCGATCCTTTGCGGCGGTGGCCGAGGTGGGCGGCGTGACCAAGGCGTCGGGGTTTCTGAACCTGACCCAGTCGGCGGTTTCCATGCAACTGAAACGCCTGGAGGATGCGCTTGGCCTGCAACTGCTGGACCGGTCAGGCCGGGGCGTCAGCCTGACGGCCGCGGGCGAGCAACTCTTGGGCTACGCACGGCGAATGATTGAACTGAACGACGAGGTTTTCGGCCGGCTGACCGACAAGGCGATTGCCGGCGAAATCACTCTGGGCGTACCGGGTGATATCGTCTATCCGGCGATTCCGCAGGTGCTGAAACGGTTCAATGCCATTTTCCCCCAGGTCAAGGTGCATCTGGTGTCATCAAACACCATCCATTTGCGGGATATGATCCAGCGCGGAGAATGCGACATTATCCTGACCACCGAGGGGACATGCGATGCGGGCGGGGAGACCCTGATCACCCTGCCGCTGGTCTGGGTCGGGACACCAGGGGGAACGGCCTGGCGCCAGCGGCCCCTGCGCCTCGCGTTTGAGCATACGTGCATTTTCCGCAAAAGCGTTCAAAAGGCGCTGGATGATGCAAATATTCCCTGGGAAATGGCTGTCGAGTCAGACACGCACCGCGCGATCGAGGCCAGCGTCAGTGCCGACCTGGCAGTCCATACGCTGCTTGAGGGTATGATCCCGCCGCATCTGGAGCCTATCCACCATGCGGGCACGTTGCCGGAACTGATGACCAAGCAGATCAATCTGTATATCGCCGATCTTGCCCGCAGCCCGATGATGGAGGAAATGTCGGGGCTGATCCGGCACGCCTTTGCCAGCCTTTAGCCGTTTTCAGGCAGCATCGCGTTGTTGAAAGAGGCGTTCCGCCCCCCGAAACAACGCGTTGTGATTCGGGACTTCTCCTCGATTCGCGCATTTTCCTGTGCTGATCCAGGTTTCCCTTGCGTAAACTTTGCAGCGCGGAGGATTTTCGAATTTTCACCCTCAGATTGTGTCGGCCTCTCTAAAATCCCGTTGGTTTTCAGGTGTTTTCATGGCAATTTGGCTATCGGCAAATACTCGCTGAAGGTGCTTTCCTGCACTTTGGCTATGTCTGGAGTTGTCTATAAAGACAGCTATGCCTCAGTGAAAATAACCTTACGTTGGCGGCATACATTAGGAGTGCGAATATGAAACATCCAGTAGACGTCCATGTAGGAAAACGAGTTCGTCACCGCAGGTGGCTTGTTGGCATGACCCAGCAGCAGCTTGCGGAAAAAGTTGGTATTAAATTTCAGCAGATTCAGAAATACGAAACCGGAATGAACCGCGTCAGCGCTTCTCGCCTCTGGGACATTGCCGAAGCCCTCGGTGTTTCGGTCAGCTTCTTTTTCGAAGGTCTGAATGCAGGTTCCGATCCGGCCCAAAAAGCAGATGCGGGTGTGCCCGGCGATATCTTGTCAGACAAGGAAGCGCTTGAACTGGTCCGGTCCTATTATGCGATCCCGGAAAACCAGCGCCGCCGTTTGTTCGATCTTGCACGGGTTCTGAGCGCCGCGGCCTGAAATCCGGCTATTGACGTTCATTATGCGTCTGAGCTACCGCAGTCCGGCAATTGCCCCGCATCGGGGCCTGACAGCCGGGGCAGGACATGGGCAGGTTTTCCGAATCTGAACAAAATGCATTGAGAGAATGCGCCAATGAGATGGCGAATGCCGCGGGCCAGGAGGCTCTGCGGCATTTTCGTGCGCCCAATCTGACAGCCGACAACAAGGATCAGCAGGGGTTTGACCCGGTCACTGTCGCTGATCGGAATGCCGAGCGTCTGATGCGCGACATTCTTGCGCGTCTGCGGCCGCAGGATGCGGTTCTGGGCGAAGAGTTCGGCCACACCTCCGGCACCAGTGGGCTGACCTGGGTTCTGGATCCCATCGACGGGACCCGCGGCTTTATCAGCGGCGCGCCGACCTGGGGAGTGCTGATTTCCCTGCGTGACGAAAACGGCCCGTTTTTTGGCCTGATAGATCAACCTTATATTGGCGAACGTTTTGTTGGCGGATTTGGCCGGGCCAGCATGACCGGGCCGCATGGTTCGGTGAAGTTGCGCACTCGCGCGACCGGCTCATTGGAGATGGCCACCCTGTTCACCACCTTCCCCGAGGTGGGCTCGCCGCAGGAAAGAAGGGCATTTGAGGCCCTGTCGAACCGTGTCAGGCTGACCCGGTATGGCATGGATTGTTACGCATATGCGCTTCTGGCTTTGGGGCAGATTGATCTCGTGGTAGAGGCGGAACTGCACCCCTATGATATACAGGCGCCGATTGCCGTTGTGCAGGCCGCAGGCGGAGTCGTTACCGACTGGCAAGGCGGTGCAGCGCATGAGGGCGGCCGGGCAATTGCTGCCGCCAACAGCCAAATTCATGCCGCCGCACTTGCGGTGCTGGCCCTGGCAGAAGGAAACTGACCGTTGCATGAATTGCTGATCCGGAATGCCGATGCGGTCCTGACCATGGATGATGACCGGTGCGAACTGTCCGGTGCCGATATCCTGATCCGGGGCGGGACGATTGCCGAGGTCGGCCAGGGGATTGTGGCGCCGCAGGCCGAGGTCATCAGTGCCAGGGGCTGTGTTGTTACCCCCGGCCTTGTCAATACCCATCACCACCTCTTTCAGACGCTGACGCGTGCTGTGCCCGGCGGTCAGGATGCATTGCTGTTTGGCTGGCTGCAAACGCTCTATCCCGTCTGGGCGCGATTTGGGCCGGAGGAGATGCGGGTCTCCGCCGTGGTGGGGCTGGCGGAACTGGCACTTTCGGGGTGTACGCTAACCTCTGATCATCTTTACCTTTTTCCGAATGGCAGCCGGCTGGACGATACGATCGAGGCGGCCGGCGAGGTGGGCCTGCGCTTTCATCCCACACGCGGCGCCATGAGCATTGGCGAAAGCGCGGGCGGGCTGCCGCCAGACAGTCTGGTTGAGCGCGAATCCGACATCCTGAAAGATTGCTTGAGGGTGGTGGATGCTTTCCATGACCCAACCGAAGGCGCGATGGTGCGGGTCGGAATTGCGCCGTGTTCGCCGTTTTCGGTCAGCCGGGATCTGATGCGCGACGCGGCGTTGCTGGCGCGCGACAAGGCGGTAATGCTGCACACGCATCTGGCGGAAAATGACGAAGACGTTGCCTACAGTCTTGCAAAATTCGGCTGCCGCCCCGGCCAGTATGCCGAGGATCTGGGCTGGACGGGCGATGATGTGTGGCATGCCCATTGCGTAAAGCTTGATGGTTCGGAAATTGAACTTTTTGCCGGCTCGCGCACCGGTGTCGCCCATTGTCCATGTTCGAATTGTCGCCTTGGCAGCGGTATTGCTCCGGTGCGCGCCATGCGGGATGCTGGCGTAAAGCTGGGCCTCGGGGTGGATGGATCCGCCAGCAACGACAGCGGCAACCTGATCCTGGAGGCGCGGCAGGCCATGTTGTTGCAGCGCGTCGCCCAGGGGGCAGACAAGATGAGTGCGCGCGAAGCGCTTGAGATTGCAACACGCGGTGGCGCCGATGTTCTGGGGCGCCCTGACTGCGGCCGCATCTGCCCCGGCAAACGCGCAGATATTGCCATCTGGGATGTTGCCTGCATCGAGAGCGCCGGCAGTTGGGACAAGGCTGCGCTGCTGCTGGCCGGCCCGACGCGGGTGCGGGATCTTTTTGTCGAAGGTCGCCCGATCGTGCGGGATGGCCAGATGCTGACAGTCGATCTGCCCCGGCTGATCGAACAGCAGAACCGGCTGGCCGCAAGGCTGATGCAATAGCTGCCCGCGCATCGGAACCGGGCGGAATTTCTGCACGAAAATCCAGTATGGAAAGCGTATGGAAAGCGTATGGAAAGCGTATGGCTTTTATACATTCGGCTTGCCATCATTGCTGACGACACGGGAAAAGACACGGCAGAACCGGTCGCAGACCCTGCGCGCCGTCAAAGTGCTTTTTTGCCGCCGATCCAGACGGATTTCACGGCGCGATCATCGCCCATCATGATGGTGGGAAAGATCGCCTCCCATATGTCACCAGCCCGGGCACTGCGCTGGCGGATCGCCGGGGTCGAGGCGAGATCGAGGACCACGAGGTCGGCCTCAAGCCCGGGCGAGAGATTGCCGATCTTATCCGCCAGATGCAGCGCGCGGGCTGAACCGGCCGTGGCCAGCCACATCAGTTGCGCTGCATGCAGGGCGGCTGTGCCGCGCAACTGGCTGATCTCATAGGCTGCCGCCATGGTGCGCAACATCGAGAAAGACGACCCGCCGCCGGTATCCGTGGCCAGACCGATGTGCTGCCCCTCGGCCATCAGACCGGCCATGTCAAACAGGCCCGAACCGATAAAGGTGTTGGATGTGGGGCAATGGATCAGGCTTGCGCCGACATCGCGCAGGCGCGCGCGCTCACGCGGGGTCAGATGGATGGCGTGGCCAAACAGGCCCCTTTCGCGCAACAGGCCATGTTGTTCATAGGTGTCGAGATAATCCCGTGCATCCGGAAACAGTTCGGCCACCCATTTGATCTCGTCCGGCTGCTCGCAAAGATGGGTTTGCATCAGGCAGTCGGGGTGTTCCGCCCAAAGCGCCCCGAGGGCGGCCAACTGACCGGGGCTCGAGGTGGGCGAAAACCGCGGCGTGATGGCATAGGCAAGCCGACCGCGGCCATGCCATTTTTCCAGCAGGGCCTTGCTGTCGTCATAGGCAGATTGCGCGGTGTCGCGCAGTCCGTCCGGTGCGTTGCGATCCATGCAGGTTTTCCCGGCAACCAGCCGCTGGCCCCGCTGCCGGGCTTCCTCGAACAATGCGTCCACGCTTGCAGGATGGATGGTACAGAAACTGGCGATGGTTGTCGTGCCGTTGGCGCGCGTCAGATCAAGATACAGCCTTGCCGTTTCGCGGGCATACTCCGGATCAGAAAACCGGATTTCCTCGGGGAAGGTATAGCTGTTCAGCCAGTCGATCAGCCGCTTGCCCCAACTGGCGATAATGCCGGTTTGCGGGTAATGGGCATGGGCGTCGACAAATCCGGCGGTGATCAGGCCGGCTCCATAATCCACGATCCGGGCGTCGGGATGGGCGGCACGCAGCCTTTCTGCGGGGCCAACCGCCCGGATCAGGCCGCCCTGCACCAGCACGGCGCCTTTGCTTTCGTGATGTGCGGCCTCGTTGATCGGGGCCTGGAACGGATCCGCGCTGAAGCGCAGTGTCTGACCCAGTAAAAGCTGTTCTGTCTGCATGGTTTCTCCTGCCTCGCAACGATACAGCATAGGCACTACACCCGCGGTCGTAAATCATCCATTGCCCCCTGTTGCTTTGTCAGGCATTTGGCTAAGGTGCAACGAACGGTCACAGGGGCATGAGATGAACGCGGACCTCTTTGAAACAAAAGATCACGACGAAGATGCCTATCTGCTGGACGAACATCTGGTCGACAGCATTCTTGCGGCGGTAGAGGCGGGCGACAGCCTGCGGCTGGAGGCCCTGCTGGAGCCGCTGCACCCGGCTGATATTGCTGATATTCTGGAGCAGATCGGCCCGCAGAAACGCCGGTCGCTGCTGCGGCTTTGGCATGAGGGCATGGAAGGCGATGTCCTCTCGGAACTGGACGAGGGCCTGCGTGAGGAAGTGATCCGCGATCTTGAGCCGGAGGTTCTGGCCGAGGCAGTGCGTGATCTGGAAACCGACGATGTTGTCGATCTGGTCGAGGATCTTGACGAGGCCGAGCAGGAAGTTAT
Source organism: Marinosulfonomonas sp. (assembly GCA_026984915.1). GTDB lineage: Bacteria > Pseudomonadota > Alphaproteobacteria > Rhodobacterales > Rhodobacteraceae > WFVA01. The sequence continues at coordinate 25,420 of JALSRG010000101.1, forward strand.
TCTCGATGCCTTGCCGGATGCCGACCGGGTGGCGGTTGAAAAGGCGCTGACCTATCCGGAGGAATCCGCCGGCCGGCTGATGCAGCGCGAGGTGGTCATTGCCCCGGAACATTGGACCGTCGGCGAAACCATTGATTATCTGCGCGCCCAGCGGGATCTGCCCGAACAGTTTTACCACGTCATTCTGGTTGATCCGAAGATGCGTCCGACCGGCTATGTGACATTGGGCAAACTGTTGTCGAGCCGGCGCGACGTGCCGCTGACAGAAATCACCGAAGACAGTTTTCGCACCATTCCGGTGGATCAGCCCGAGGAAGATGTGGCCTATGCCTTCAACCAGTATCATCTGATTTCGGCACCGGTGGTTGACAATGACGGGCGCCTTGTCGGGGTGATCACCATCGATGACGCCATGGCGGTTCTGGACGAAGAGCACGAGGAAGACATGCTGCGTCTGGCCGGTGTGTCCGAAGAGGGCAGTCTTTCGGATTCGGCCATCGAGACCTCAAAGCGCCGGCTGCCGTGGCTTCTGGTCAATCTGGTGACGGCCATTCTGGCGGCAACGGTGATTGCCCAGTTTCAGGGCGCGATCGCAAGAATGGTGGCCCTGGCGGTGCTGATGCCGATCGTCGCCTCGATGGGGGGCAATGCCGGCACCCAGGCGCTGACCGTGGCGGTGCGGGCGCTGGCCACCAAGGACCTGACCCCGGCCAATGTCTGGCGGGTGATCCGGCGCGAGGTTCTGGTCGGGTTGATCAACGGCTTGGTTTTCGCGCTTGTGATCGGGATTGTCGGCGCGTTCTGGTTCGGCATTCCGCTGCTGGGGGTGGTGATCGCCTGCGCGATGATCATCAACCTGGTGATTGCCGGGCTGGTCGGGGTTCTGGTGCCGGTGCTGCTGGACAAGCTGGGGGTTGATCCGGCCCTGGCCTCGGGCACCTTTGTAACAACGGTGACCGATGTGATTGGCTTTTTCGCCTTTCTCGGGCTGGCGACGGTCATGCTGCTATGAGCGATCTGCCGGAGGTAAAGGCCACGGCGCGCAAAGCGGCATTCGCCCGCCGTCAGCAGGCCTTTGACAGGGCAGAGCCGGGGGCGGGCATTGCCCTGCTGGACGAATTTCTGGCCCCGTTCCGGGGGCGTGTGTTGTCGGGCTACATGCCGATCCGCAGCGAAATATCCCCCTTGCCGCTGATGGCGCGCATGGCGGCATCCGGGCCGGTCTGTGTGCCGGTGATCCAGGGGCGGGGGCAACCGCTGTTGTTTCGTCAATGGACGCCTGACGCGGAGATGCAGCCAGGCCCGTTTGGCGCCATGGTGCCACGGGACGGCGCGGTTCTGGAGCCTGAGGTGCTGATCGTGCCGCTGGTGGCCTTTGACCGCAGCGGCGGACGGCTGGGCTATGGCGGCGGGTTTTACGACCGCACCCTGCAGATGCTGCGCGCGCGGCGTCCGACGGTGGCGGTGGGTTTTGCCTTTGCGGCGCAACAGGCGGAGGCGCTGCCGCTGGCGCCGACCGATCAGCCGCTGGACGCGATTGTGACCGAGCGCGAAGTTCTGCGATTTGACTGAAGCCGGGCAAAAATCCTGCCGATGGCTTGCCCTTTCCGGTTTCGCTGCTTAGGCAGACCCTATGAGAATTCTGTTTTTAGGTGATGTGATGGGACGCGCCGGACGGCGGGCAATCGCAGAACGGCTGCAAGGCCTGCGCGAGGCCTGGCGGCTGGATTTTGTTGTGGTGAATGGCGAGAACGCCACCAATGGCGCGGGGCTTAGCCCGGATCATGCCAAGGGATTGCTGGAGGCGGGGGCCGATTGCCTGACCTTGGGCGATCATGCGTTTGACCAGCGCGACATGCTGCGGTTCATCGAAACCGAGCCGCGCATCATTCGCCCGCTCAATTTTGCCAAGGACGCGCCGGGCAAGGGGGCAGGGCTGTTCAAAACCGCGCGCGGGCAAAAGATTCTGGTGACGCAGGCGCTGGGGCAGGTCTTCATGAAACGCCCGTTTGATGACCCGTTTGCCGCCATTGACGCGGTGCTGAAGGCCCGGCCTCTTGGCGGGATGGCGCAGGCAATACTGGTGGATATGCATTGCGAGGCCACCAGCGAGAAAATGGCGATGGGGCATTGGTGCGACGGCCGGGCCAGTGTTGTTGTCGGCACGCATACCCATGTGCCGACGGCGGATGCACAGATCTTGCCCAAAGGCACCGGCTTTCAGTCCGATGCCGGCATGTGTGGCGATTATAACAGCGTGATCGGCATGGAGAAATCCGAACCGATGCGCCGCTTTGTCACCGGCATGGCCAAGGGGCGGTTTTCCCCGGCCAACGATGAGGCAACCCTTTCAGGGCTGTTCGTGGAAACCGATGACAAGACCGGACTGGCCCGCGATGTGCAGATGGTGCGGGTCGGTGGCCGGCTGCAACAGGCAGGGCCGGCGGGGTGAAGGGAAACCGGGCCCTTTATCTGATCCTGGTATTGATGGGTGCGGCCTGGGGGCTGGTGTTTACCCTGACCAAGATCGCGGTGTCCTCCGGCTACAGGCCGTTTGGCATTCTGGTCTGGCAGATGGTGATCATGCTGGTGGCCTCGGTCGTTTTGTTGCGGCTGCGCCGGATGACCTTTGGCCTGCATCACCGGCATCTGCTGCTGTATTTCGGGGTGGCGGTGCTGGGCACGGTGTTTCCCAACTATTTTTCCTATATCGCAGCGGCGCAGCTGCCGGCCGGAATCCTGGTGATCATCGTCGCCCTGGTGCCGCTGTTTGCCATGCTGATCGCGCTGGTGATCGGGTATGAGAAACCATCCTTCCTGCGCCTGTCGGGTATCGGGTTCGGGGCCATGGCTGTTGCGGTTCTGGTCGGCCCCGAGGCGAGCCTGCCCGACCCGGAGAAAGTGGGCTATGTGCTGCTGGCCATGCTGATGCCGCTGTCTTATGGCGCCGAGGGAAATTTTCTGACCTGGATCAAGACGCGCGGGCACCTGCAACTGCCGGATCCGGTGCAGATTCTTCTGGGGACGAGCCTTTTCGGGCTGGCGATGTCGCTGCCCGCAGCCCTGATCGGCGGGCAGTTCATTACGCCGTTTCAACCCTGGGGCCTGCCGGAATGGGCGATTTTGGCCGCGTCGCTGCTCAACTGGGGCGCCTATGTCGGCTATGTCTGGCTGATCGGCCGGGCCGGGCCGGTGTTTGCGGCGCAGGTGGCCTATCTGGTCACCGGTTTTGGTGTTGTCTGGGCGATGCTGCTGCTGGAAGAGAGCTATTCGCCCTATATATGGGCCGCCCTTGGCCTGATGATGGTCGGGTTGTTTCTGGTGCAGCCGCGAAATAACCGGCAATCTATGGCTGCGCTTGTCCCAAAGCCCGCCATGGGCAAAGATGCACAATGATGAACCGGGCAATCAACGGAGAGGCAGACATTCATGACATGGCTTGATCTGTCCACGACAACGCAATCCATTCTGATGCTGGCGGTGGTGGCCGGCATGTTCGTTCTGTTCGTGAAAGAGGTTTACCCGACCGAGGTCGTGGCGATTTCCGGGGCGGCGCTGGTCATGGCGCTGGGCCTGCTGCCCTATGACAAGGCGCTGGCGGTGCTGTCAAACCCGGCGCCCTGGACCATTGCCGCCATGTTCATTGTCATGGGGGCAATGGTGCGCACCGGCGCGCTGGACTGGTTCACCAAGTTTGCCGAACGGCACGTGATACAGCGGCCGCGGATTGCCATTGGCGGGCTGATTGCCTTTGTCGTGCTGGCCTCGGCGGTGGTTTCGAACACACCGGTTGTCGTGGTGATGATTCCGGTCTTTGTGCAACTGGCGCGAAAACTGGGAACATCGGCCTCCAAGCTGCTGATCCCGTTGTCTTATGCGGCCATTCTGGGCGGCACCCTGACCCTGATCGGCACCTCGACCAACCTGTTGGTCGACGGGGTTGCGCGCACGCATGGGTTGCGCCCGTTCACCATTTTCGAAGTCACGCCGCTGGGGCTGATCCTGGTGGCCTGGGGCATGATCTATCTGCGCTTTATCGCGCCACGCCTGCTGCCGGACCGGGCCAGCATGGCGACCCTGCTGTCGGACAAATCGCGGATGAAGTTTTTTACCGAGGCCGTCATTCCACCGGACAGCAACCTGATTGGCCGCGAGGTAACCGGCGTGCAGTTGTTCAAGCGTGACGGGGTGCGGCTGATCGATGTGATCCGCGGCGATGCCTCGTTGCGGCGCAATCTTGCCGGGGTGACCCTGCAGGTCGGGGATCGGGTGGTCTTGCGCACGGCGGTCACGGAGCTTCTCAGCCTGCAACGCAACAAGAGCCTGCGCCGGGTGGATCAGATCTCGGCGGTGGAAACCACTACGGTCGAGGTGCTGATCTCGCCGGGGTGCAAGATGATCGGCCGGTCACTGGGGGCGTTGCGCCTGCGCCGGCGCTATGGGGTTTATCCGCTGGCGGTGCACCGGCGAAACCAGAATATCGGCCGGCAACTGGATGATCTGGTGGTCCGGGTTGGGGATACGCTGTTACTGGAGGGCGCGCCGGAAGACATCCAGCGCCTGGCGGCGGATATGGATCTGGTGGATATCACGCATCCGTCGGGGCGCGCCTTTCGCCGCCGCCATGCGCCGGTGGCGGTTCTGGCCCTGCTGGGGATCGTTGTGCTGGCGGCGCTGGGTGTGGCGCCGATCTTTCTGTTGGCGGTATTGGCGGTGGCGCTGGTTCTGGTGGCCCGCTGCATTGATGCGGACGAGGCCTTTTCCTATATCGACGGCCGGCTGCTGGCGATGATTTTTGCCATGCTGGCGATCGGCGCGGCGCTGGATGCCACCGGCGCGGTGCATCTGATCGTTACCGCTGTGGCCCCGGTGCTGGCACATCTGCCGCCGTTCCTGATTGTCTGGGCGATTTATCTGCTGACCTCGGTTCTGACCGAACTGGTGTCCAACAATGCGGTGGCGGTGGTGGTGACGCCAATCGCCATCGGTCTGGCGCAGGCGCTGGGCATTGACGCGCGCCCGCTGGTGGTGGCGGTGATGGTGGCGGCCTCGGCCTCGTTTGCCACCCCGATCGGCTATCAGACAAATATGCTGGTTTACGGGCCGGGCGGCTACAAGTTCACCGATTTCCTGCGCGTCGGCATTCCGCTCAACCTGTCGATCGGCCTGCTGGCCAGTCTGGTCATCCCGTTTCTCTGGCCGTTGTAAAGCTGCGTGCAGCGCGTCAATTTTTCTGTTGCAACGCCGCCCGCTTCGTGGCCTTTTTTGTCAGGACGTCAAAATAACCAACACAAGCAACCAACAGGAAGACGGATGGAACAGTATTTCAAGACAACCCCGACCCGCGATGGCTATTTCGGTGAATACGGCGGCGCCATGCTGCCACCGCCGCTGGTGCCGCATTTCGAAGAGATCGCGGCCGCCTATGACAAACTGTCGAAATCGGCCGAGTACATGAATGACCTGCGCTATATCCGCAAACATTTCCAGGGCCGCCCGACGCCGGTTTCCTATCTGAGAAACCTTTCCGAGCGCTGCGGCGGTGCGCAGATTTATGCCAAGCGCGAGGATCTCAATCATACCGGCGCGCATAAGCTGAACCACTGCATGGCCGAAGGGTTGCTTGCCAGATACATGGGCAAAACCAAGCTGATCGCCGAAACCGGCGCCGGCCAGCACGGCGTGGCCCTGGCCACCGCTGCGGCCTATTTCGGCATGGAGTGCGAAATCCACATGGGTGCCGTCGACATGGTGAAAGAGGCACCGAATGTGGTGCGCATGCAGCTGCTGGGCGCCACCGTTGTCGAGGTGACAGAAGGCGCCGCAACCCTGAAGGAAGCGGTGGACAGCGCCTTTGGCAGCTATATCGCGCAGGCTGACAAGGCATTGTTTGGCATCGGCTCGGTGGTGGGGCCGCATCCGTTTCCGATGATGGTGCGCGATTTCCAGAAAATCGTTGGCATCGAGGCGCGCGAACAGTTTCTGGAAATGACCGGCGAACTGCCGGATGTCGTTGCCGCCTGTGTTGGCGGTGGCTCAAACGCCATGGGGCTTTTCTCGGGGTTCATCGCTGACGCGGGGGTTGAGATTTTTGGTGTCGAGCCATTGGGAACCTCGCCCAAGCTGGGCGATCATGCCGCCTCGCTCACCTACGGGCAGGATGGCGATATTCACGGCTTTCACACCAAGGTCCTGCTGGACGAAGAAGGCAACCCGGCGCCGGTCAACACGCTGGCGAGCGGGCTTGACTACCCCGGCGTCGGTCCCGAACATGCGCATCTGCAAAAAATCGGCCGGGTGAATTATCAGGCAGCCGACGACAAGGAAGCGCTGGCGGCCTTTTATGATCTCAGTCGATACGAGGGTATCATTCCGGCGCTTGAAAGCGCCCATGCGCTGGCCTTTGCCATGCGCGAAGCCCCCAGCCGGCCCGGCCAGTCGATCCTGATCAACCTGTCCGGACGTGGTGACAAGGATCTGGATTATGTGGTGGAAACCTACGGGTTTGGCAATGACTGACAAATCGATCTGACCTGCCGGAAAAGAAACGCCCGCCTGTGGTCAGGGGGGCCGGCCAGTGTTGCGCAGCGCCAGCCCTCGGCGGCATGGCGTCAGTGCCGCCGGTTGGCCGCCAGCGTTTCGGACGGGGCTTCGCCAAAGGCTTTCCGGTAAAGCCTGGCGAACCTTCCTGGATGGTGAAAGCCGAATTCCATCGCAACGCTGATAACATTTTTGGCATATCCGGCAAGAAACGCCTGCCGGACACGATGCAGCCGCACCCGTGTCAGATAAGCCATTGGCGGCAGGCCGGTGAAGGCGCGAAAATGCTGATTGAGGGTCCGTCCGGGCACGCCGGAAATTTCGACCAGCAGCGGCAGGGTAATGGCGTGATGCGGATAGGCCTGAATATAGTCGATGACCCGTTTCACATCGCGTGGCGCGGGGGCATGCGCCCGGATTCCCAGCAGCGCCGAATGCGAATGGGGCGCATGCAGCAAGAGTGTTGAAACGATCGCCTCGACAAAACGGTCGGTGCAGCGCGTGTCATGAAAGGTTGATGCATCAACATGTTCCTCTTCGACAATCATCGCCAGCATCTGGCCGATGGTGCGGTCCACGGTGTTTTCGATGTCAAAGCGCGGCTCAAAAACGATGGAGCGTTTCAGGTGCTCACCAAAATAGGGCTCGGCGAAATTCCTGATGGTATGATCCTTCAGGCACAGGCCAAGCGACTGCACCCCGCCGCAGAGCCGCAGCGGATCCGCAGCGCCGGGAGAAGCAAGCCGTGCCGCGCCCTTTTGCAGCGAAATGCGCCGGTGCGACGCCCCTGATGCGGTTGTCCTGATCGGGACGGCCAGCCAGTAATGCGGGTTCTCGGCAACCGCGTCCAGCACCACATCCCTAGAATAGCTGAAATAGAACAGCGTGAAATCGCGGGTTTCATACGCGTTCGCGATGGTGTGAAACCGATCATCGGCGACCTTTGCATCCACAGGTTCCAGTGAAAGCTGTAAAAGCGCATGGACATGCCGGCTCAGTTCGAAACTGTCGGTATTCAGTTTTGGATGCCGGTCCAGCATTTCCACGTCCACAATGTTTGCGCCAATGCGGGCAAGAATAGCAGGTTTTGCGCTGAGCCGCGAAGATTCCTGCCAAATCCGGATAGGGCCTGCCAGAAACGGCGAGACCCGGTCGCGAGGCTGGCGGCATATTGCCCCTATTGCCAAAGAGGCTCTGTCGGGGATTCTGTAGCGGGTTTTTGAGATGCATTCTTGCAAGCAGACGGGCATTTGCCGGTCATCAAGGCCCTTTGATTCAAACCAATTGTATTTCAGGAGACAAAACGGATGAAAAACTACTTTTTAGCATCGCTTTTGTTAATTGCATCCTGCGCACCGATCACTTTTTCCAGTAAGGCCCCGGTGTATCGCGATGGTGTGGCCTATGAAACGCGGGTTGCGCATCATGCGGAAGGATTTTACACGTTAGGCTATGAGGAAGGCTATGACGTCAAGCAGGTGAAGGTTAACGGCACCTGGTACGATTGTGGAGACTTAACCTGCGAAGAACGGGTCGACGCCATTCTGGCCCGTCGGGAGCCTGATGGCAGCGAAGGCGACGACAGTTCCGGCGGCGGTGGTGGCTATGGCGGCGGGTATTAGGGC